>JAHOYU010000040.1 GCA_019038625.1 Candidatus Latescibacterota bacterium
CGCACCTGCTTTGGGAGCAGGGGGTCGAAGGTTCAAATCCTTTCGCCCCGACCATCGTAACTAAAATGAAAACAATGCTTTATGGGTGACACAAAAGAGCCGAAAAATTCGGCACACAAATTTTTTCAAGGATTTTTCAAGGAATCCGCCAACCAATATTTTTTTCGGGGTGACAGGCGAATTGTCTTCCCGGAAAGGTGCGATTTGGGAACCGCCAATCGCGGGAAAAGGAACCGATGGACCGGCAGTCAGAGGTCGTGGGTTCGAGCCCCCCTGGCTCCACCAACTAAACTGCTTATAAATTAATTAGCCGCCTCCCAAGGGCGGTTTCTTTTTGCCAAAAGGCGTTTTGGGTAAAAAACTGGGTAAAACAAACGGGGTATATGTTCGGAACTTTGCGGTCCGGGATTCTGCCTTTAAGGGTGGGGCTCAAGAGTTGGATCGAAACAATTGGGATTTTTCTAAATGGATGCGGGGGTACGCCCGCAACAAGGTCCTTTGAGAAAACCAATTGGCCGTGACGAGAATTGAAATGTCCGATACAATTGAAGACCGATCAAATAAAGCTAGTTTGCCAAAAACTTAGCTAGCCAACCAGGAAGGATTTTATGAGAGCAATTTTCGAAATTTTTTGGGGTCCACCTGGCTTGATTTTTCTAGGCGCCATATTTGGAATTATCGGGGCACTTTGGTCTGCCCACCAGCAAACGGGTTTTGAAAAAGCTTTGCGAATCAAAAGTGACGAAATTGCTGAACTCAACAGAACCACATTCAACGCCGTTACGGGCGGCAGTAGTTTCTGCTATTTCCAAATCCAGTTCGACGGGCTAAGTGGGCGTTTTGTATTTTGTCACGAGGGAGACAATACTCTTTTTGACGTGACTGCACGGATCGTCAATCTAGATCGATTTGAACAGCTCAAAGGTAACTTTACGTTCGAGTCATTTCAACATACCGACACTATTATGCCGCTGGGAACCATGATTTCAGGTCATGCACTATTCAGGGGGGAAATTCCTGTCAATCAACTGCCGAAGCGAGGGTACAACGTTTTCTTCACGGCACGAAACGGGGCGTTCTCCCAACTAATCCGTTTTGCAAAAACTAGAGAGGGTTGGGCGGCGGCGATCAAAGTTACTCGCGATGGTAGGGAGTTATTTGAGAAAGTAGATGACGATTATCCGTTGGGTGAGGGCGGAACTGTTGATTGGTAATTTCAGGCTGGCTAACCAAGAGCTTGCACCAGACAAAGCTGCTTGTCCCGTGCCAGGTTTGCCCAGGTCCGCGCCAATCGTCTTTGCAGGTGAAACAAACGGTAGAAGGAGCGTTATGGACATCGGGAAAATACTCGGCGACATCAAGGGCAAGGTGCTCGATTCCCAGCATTTCGACCTGCTAAGGCACGCTTATGACCTTCAGGAACAGAACCTGGAGCAATTTCGGCAGAACAACGCGGCACTTCGGGAAAGTCGTGATTTGCTCAAGGAAAAGAACGAGCGTTTGGAAGTTGAGAATTCACAATTGGCTAAGAAAGTTAATGATCTTGGACAGCTTTTGCCGAAACAGGATGCTACTGCCGGTATTGAAGACCTCTCCGAAATTGCATTGAGTATTCTTAAGGTGTTTCATGCTCAGGACAAAACCCGTTTGGATGAATACGACATCTTTGATCTTATCGAGGTTTCAAAAATAAAGGGCAAGTCTGGGCTGGATGAATTGTCCAGTGAAGAATATATCCGCTTTTCGTCAGCAGGGCCTCGGGGTCTCGACTACTATCTGACGGAAAAAGCTCGAAAATTGTTAGCTAAGTGGGAGTAGCCAGTATCCTCATATCGTAATCGCCCGGTCCGGTGCCGATCCGATTAGGCGGGACGCCGGACGAGTACCGAAATCCATGACACGCCAGAAGCGGTAGGGGCGAATATGGGAACCGCGACTTTCGACACAAACGTTTTTCCCGCTGAAAAGCTTGTTGCCCGAGCGGGGGCCCTAGGGGTCGAAGTCGCGGTGATTTCGGTAACCCAGCGCGAGGCCAATGGTGCCACGATAGAAGAGGAGATCCGGGCTCTAGAAGTAATCCTGGAATTTGGGATTTGGGACGAGTCCCCGTGGGGTGGGTTTAAGTGGGCTGGCGATAGGGCCGGGGACGTATTCGAAAAATCACTCCGTATTTTGTCCAACGGTTCTTTCCCGCCGCCCGGATCGCGGGGCTCCCTGACGGATGGACAGCGGCGCCAGTTTCGGGACGCTATGATCCTGGCTAACCACGTCCTTGAAGGAAGGGATATTCTCGTTTCCGGTGACTGTCGGGCCTTCATTAACCATGGGCGTCGGGAATTGATCGAGGGGGAATTCGGAACCCGAATAATGACGGTAAAGGAATTCGAGGGTTTTCTTGATTCGCTTGAAAATGAGGGGCAATAGCCCGGCCCTTGGCGGGGAAAAGGAACTGCTTCCGGGGAAAATTATGTTTGTAAAATACGGTACCGTTGTCCTAGTAATTCTAGCCCTTATTTGTCCGTCGATCGCCATACCAGCGGACGTTGAACCCGTCGCGTTACTTGACCGGGTTGAGGGTAGCGATAGTCTTCCTACGCCACCAGATTCGATCATGGGGCGCGAACAAATACTTGGGCCAGCGGTTGGCGACAGTGCCAGCCAGGGCGTTACCGAGGTTTCTGGAAGGGCGGGGAGCCCAAGAGGCAGTGTAGCGGGCCGGGGCGAAGCTGATTCCGCCAATGGTTTCGGCGTCTTGTGGGGCGTCCTTTTGGGGGGTGCGTTATCCATTCTCGGCAGTACGATTGCCACTTTGCTAAACGCCAAACAAGCGCGAAAGATCCGGATGGACGAAGTTGTCGCGGCGAAAAGGGTTGAGAACAACGCAAAAGCATATACCCATTTGAAAAAGATTCAGTGGTTTATGAGCGAGGATGATTCATTTTTACGTGCCAAGCATTATGTGGACGAATACGAGGAATGGTTTTTCGGTACGCGCATTTTTCTGCCCGGCAAATTTCCGGATAAGTGGATATCCATTCGGAACGGAATAAATTATATTTTTTTCAAAAAACAGGATCAAGATCAGTCGTTGGAGGATATCACGAAGGCCAAAAAAAGAATTCTAGATTGGACGAATGAAGGCATTGCAGAAGTGTATCGGGATATGAATTTGGAAGAGATTGGTTTCGAGGAAATCGAGGACAATCAAATTGACCACGGCCTTTGGTAGGGCAAATATTTGTTGTGCTGGCCCCGGCCCGCCACTTGGGCGATTGACCGGGGCCTTACCGTTGGACCGATGGCCTAGGTCACAATATCCTCAACCACAGTAAAGGCGCCGGGGTACCGCAAGCCCAAGTCGATATCCTGGAATGCCCGAAGGACGATCCCGCCCCGTTCGCCAAGGGTTACCTTGTCGGCTTCCAAATCCAACCCACCCCACAAGGCGACGATTAGGCTAGACCATGCGCCAAAGACCATTGTGGAAAGGTCCGTACCCGTTCCCTTGGTCCCGTCGTTCGGGAGCGTGTTGGAGACTAGGCAAGGATGGCCGTTAACGGTTCCATCGTCCGCCATAAGGAAGCCGCCAACATTGCCAACCGTATCCCGGGGCGTGGTTTTTAGGGCGCCCAGGGTGCCCGTGTTGCAAACGTAAGCTTGGCCCGGTAGTTGTTGATGGTTTCCTAGCTTGGATTCCATAAGGACCAGGTGGGACCAATCTAGGCTTCCGCCGTTGGTGTCGATTTCCACGGAATTCGTTCCGCTTGCCCCGACGATTCCCTGGGGAATTGGGGCTACCCCGCTACCATAGATCGCGGCGGCATCAATCCCCCCGCCGATGGCCCCGGAAATTTCATCCCGCAACAGGCCCTCGATCATGGGCTGGGATTGCTTCAACATTTTCCGGGAAATGTCGATCCGGACCCGAAGGGTTTTTGGGGAAAGATTAAGGGCGCTATAGGTCGGACTCGATTTGTCCGTTCCGCTATAGGTTTCATTGTCAATCCAGGCGGCGTTGCTGGCGTCCTCCTGTCGGGGAATACCAGCATCACCCACAAGGCCAGGATAAAGGGTTGCTCCCAGGCGGGCGGTTATGGACGCGTTTCTCATTACTTGAATCATGCTGTCCGGTTGTTGGTCAGTTCCGATCAGGCCTGGACTTGTTGCGCTGGAAACTTCCCGCTGGTCATGGACAAGGACATCATAAGGGACATAACTACCAACAGGAATACGGCCCAACAAATCGGCAACGGCTTCGCTAGCTTCCCTTTCTAATCCGGCTCGACTCCAATCGCCGGAAAGTTGGGCGTTAATCATCCGAATCACACAAAAATCTTGGATTTCCCGTTTGGTCAGTCCAATAAGCGCATCGGCTGAAGTGGGGGATTTTTTCTTTATCATTTTTCTATCCTTCCATCGTGGAATTGTTTGTTTGATTGTCGGTTTTGCCCCCCGAATCCATGCCGCCCCGGAATCGGATTAGACCCTTGGCAACCCTTCGACGGAAGGGGGGATATCGCAGCACCGCCGCAATAGCCAAATTGCTAGGCTTATCCGGGTATCGTGGATTTCTGAAAGCTTGGAATCTACCCCGTGGAAGGCGCCCAAGCTTTGGACCGTATTGGGCCGACGGGAAGACAATCGTCGAGCCCTGGTCCACTCGGGGGGCAAAATTTAAAACGAAGGCTAGCAGTCCGAGCGTGGGGGGACGCCTAGGGAAAATGACGCCCACCACGCCGGACCCTAGGGGGCCGGGTTCCAACAAAGGAAAAGGAAGTAAACCCTGTAGAAAACCAGCCGCCAAACCTAGTCCTCTCGCTTCAAACACACCCGATTCGGTGTGGTGGTGTTGAGTCAAATCGAACTTTATCTAGCTATATCTCGGACACTTCTTCCCCACCTTCAAGGGCCCCCTGGCAGAGTACCTTTCGGCCAAAGTTCTATTTGGGTAGAGTGCCGTCGTCTTCTCGGTCGCTTTCGTCGGCTCCGTTTGGCTCGACAAATGTTACAGGGTCCCCCCGGCCCTCTGGTTTCATTTCCACACTTTGGGCAGGTTGAAGGGCTACAAATTTCGGGCGCCCGCTCGGGGGCTTCCAGGTTCGTTTTCCGGGCGTCTTCAGTTGACATGGTTAAACTCCTTTTTGCAAAGATAGCCAACGTTCGGAAATGCTATTTTTACCACTTCCAGGCCGTTCCCTTTCCCTTTTTCCACTCTCCTAAATATTCCATTACTTTGGCCTTTTCGGCGTCGGTTGGTGGCGGTTCTTCCAATTGAGGCCTGGCCAATGCCCGATCCCGGGCTAAGGATTTAACTTTGTCCAAGATTTCGACGGGCTTAGGAAACCACTTCAATTCTTTGCCTAGCTGTTTGATGGCGAGTAACACCAATTCGGTTTCACTCCCAGCCAGCAGGGAATAGTATCCCGTTAACCGAAGCTCATTTACGGGTTTCTCCAGCACTACCGCTAGGGCATTTAGGGCAACGGCTATCTTCTCCCGGTCAGTCATTAGTTGGACCTACTTCCTGGGCTTCCACTTCATGGAATTCCACTTCCTTTTCTTTCCCTTTTAGTAAAAAGGCTTCTAAGGCCGCTTGGTTTGTCGCGGAAACATCGGAAAGCCTTGGCCCCCCGATTGGTTGCCTTCCGTTTAGGTAGTTGTCGAAATTGTCGGGTTTGAAAAGGGTATTAGGCCGGAGAAATTCCCCCATTTTTGGATCGGTCCCCCAAGCCTTAACCCGGCTATCAATCACGGTTCGGAAATCTTCCAGGCGGTAGCCGTCTTTCCATCGGGCTTTGATTAGCTGGCGGGTTGGTTTGGTAGTAGGGCGGAAACGGGTTCCGGCTTTGAAATTCAAATAGCCGATGATTTCCGCGTAGGGGATCGGGTCGTTTGCTTTGGTTGGGATTTGTATTTTTGCTGGGACAATTTGGCCGTCGAGTTGCTCGGAACTCGACACCTCTTGATCTTCCCTAGTAGGCAAAGAAGGCTTAGAAGACAAAGAAGACAGAGAAGGCAAAGAAGTAAGAGGTTTGCAAGAACCCACCTTGGGATTCTCCTGGGAGTACCTTGGTTCTCCTATAGGTGTACCTTGGTGTTCCTCTGTTTTCCCGGGATCTAAGGCATTGGGTTTTTCAAACTTGGATTCGGCTTCATTAGGGTGGCAATTCTGGTGCTTTTCGAAGTTCACGACAAAAAGTAGCCGTTGGCCGTGGCCGTCCCGGTAACGGGTAACCATGCCTATTCGCTCCAAATCATCCAAAGCTTTGTCCGGGTCGAAGTCATCCAAGGGGAGTAGGGCCATTTTGATCTTTTTCGGCCTGTCTTCCAGGATTCCTTCACGATCAGCCATGCACCACAACCCGCAAAATATCAGCCTGGTGGTTGGTTCCAGTTCGGCCAAATCTTCATTTTCAAAGAAGCCTGGCCTGATCGTTCTCATTCGCATTGGCCCCGCCCTTTTGCTGGGGGTGGGGTAAGGCGGGGATGTTTGTTCCCGATGTTGGCCATTTCCCGGATTCTCCTTTTTTGTCCGTCGTCTTGGTTCTTCCCCTTTCGTTTTGACCTTTCTATCCGTTGGCGTCGGTTGTGTTGGTGTCGGCGTAGCGGGGTTGGGTGGCAATCCATTCCTCGATTTCGTCCATTCGCCAGGCCACGCCCTTAACGGGGAGTTGGATTCGCTTCGGGAATTCGCCGCGCTTTTCGAGGCGCCAAATCGAGGTGTAAGAGAGGCCGGTAATTTCTCGCAATTCGGGCTTTCGGATAAACCGGGTCATATTCGCTCCATTCGCTTCGGGTTGATCGGTCACGCAGGGGAAAGTAATGCGCAATTTGGGATGCAAAGGAAAAAAGTTGTAAAGGCGGGAACCGATGGGGTATCAATAGATTACGTGAATAATGTGTGGGCTATATTGAACTGGTTCTAACTATGTCTTGGTATATCTCGAAACTAACGATGCGGCAAATTCTCTTGATAGATTGGCGGGCAATTTTCTTCGAATTTTGGTCCCGGTCGGGGCCGATTTGTAGCGGTTTAGGCGCCCCTTCGGGGACGCCCGGTCCCAAACCCTAACCAACCAACCGCAACGCAAGCTGGGACGAAATGCGGGCGGCTAGGGGCGTCCCCTTATACGTTTCCAAAACGTCCGCCCATTCGTCCGCCGTCAGGGTTACGGTTTCGCCTTCGATTTCTTCCGCTTCGATAACCCGATAACTTGCCTCGATAGCCTTAGACGTTAGCCCGGCAACGTGGCCGGTTTCGTTATGGGCGTAACGTTGCGTCGAGGATAGGTCCGCGTGGCCAAGTTGTCCGGCAATCGCTTTCAACGGGGCGCCGGACTGGTGCAACCATGTTCCTAAGCTATGCCGCAATCCGTGCAAGGTAACGCGTTGGGTAATTCCCGCCTCGGCTTTGACCCAATCGAACGACTTGCGGAATTGCTTGATATGGGTTCCGGTCTCTTCGTTCGGGAAAACCCAGCGCCGATGGTAACCAACGCGGGACCGAAGCAAGGCCACAACTGGGGGGACCAAAGGGATAACCTTGTCCTTGGTTGCCATCCGGCTCCGCGCCTTGTATTTGCTTCGGGGGATACGCCATTCCCCACCGTCGAGGTCCAATTCGTCCCATTCCATCGAGCAAACGTTCCCGATGCGTCCGCCGGTCCACAACGTAGTTAGGAGGGCGTCCGCTGCCGTCACATTGTTGCCGTAGTGGTAGCCCCGCCGATGGCGCAAGGCTTCGACGGCGGTGTAAAAGTCGCGGGCTTGTTGGCGCTTCAAATGGTTGGTATCGTCCCGGCCTTTTTCTTGAGCTTGTACTTCGACCTTCGGATAAGTCCAACCTTCGGGGACAACTTTTCGACGGATGGCATACCGGAACAAAGTGGTTAGCCGGGACAAAATCAGGTTGGCCGTTCGGGCGCCACGTTCGGGGTCCGGTTCCCGGATTTCCGGCTTTGGTTTGGACTTCGGGCGCGGGCCATGTTTTCGACCGTTGCGAACCGGGCGCCCGGCCTTAATCTTGGCTTCGTTTTCCCGCCATTTGGCGAGAGCAGATTCATAGTCCCGGCGGATTGTCTCGGCCTCCCTTGCCTTCGCCTTTTCGATAACGTGGTTTTTTAGATCGTCTAAGTGGAAGCCCTCGATTCTATGTAGCGGGACCGTCGCCAAGGTGGCGCCTATGCCGTCCACGGTTACGCGGAAATCGGCAACATACATTTCAAACCGTTGCCGATGCCCGGCCAGCGTCGCGGGTGTGTTTGCCTTCGGTCCCGACGCCTTGGCTTTTTCTAGCACGTCGAAAAATTCGCCCAAGGTCGGAGACGTGATTTCGGGCGCGGGGGCCGCTGCAACCAAACCGTATTTTTCCCCCGTGCCGTCCATTTCCAACAAGGCGATTTTGGCCGCTTCCCGAGCCTTGTCCAATCCCATTTGGACCGGGGTGTTTTTCTTGCCGGGGGCCGCTTGGAACGTCCCCAATTTTTTTGACACGGACCGCCCCTGAATCCATCCGGCAACCGCCCAGCTTTTCTTCCCCTTCGGGCTAATTTTCAAAACCAACTTGTCGGCTACGGTGTCCAGAATAGTTGGGCCGTCCTTCGGCGTCGCGGCTTTGCAATAATCGACGGAAAGTTTTTTGATTTTGGCCGCCATGATTCGTTCTCCTCGTTGGGTCTTGTTCCCGGAAGTCGCGGGCCGCATCGGTTTCGATAGTCGATGATAGTACCGGCTTCGCCTTCGCCAATTTTTTTCAAGTTTTTTCAAGGTTCAACCGCGTTTTCAATGCATTCACGTCAACAAGCGGTTGACTGAACCAGTCTACACGATGGCCGTAATTGCCGTTTGGTTAATCTGTTAGCGCGTGGATAGACGTAAAAAGAAATCGAGTCGGCTTGTTTTGGGAGCAGGGGGTCGAAGGTTCAAATCCTTTCGCCCCGACCATAATTATTTAACAGCAATAAGTTAAGCGCCTCTGTTTGGGGCGTTTTTTGTTCACTTCGGAGGCTCCTCCCGCATGGCAAGCGGAATCTGGGCAACACAGCGGTCCCCGAACCCGACGGCCAACTGGTGGACGCTTTTACGTTCAACCCGACTCACCCACGATGGACTGTGAACCTCGATAAGTGTTTGGTGCAGGACACCGACCCCGGCACCAGGATTTTGAAACCAAGCCAGGGCGCAGCCGATTCATGTCGTTGTTGGCAAAACGGTTACGAAGTGCCGGAAATGGATCGGAATACCCGGTTGACACGGGGAGTCCTCATAAGTGTTAGGCGACGTTGCTTCCGTCACGCAACATTGGTTTCAACCGCGAAATTTCTTTAGCTTCAGGACTGTTCATTGCGTGCCACAAATCCCAGTCATGCTGAAGTCCCAACCAAAAATCGGCGGACATACCCAGAACACGAGACAACCGCAGCGCAGTATTCGGGGTCACAGAGCGGCGCCCCTTGATGATTTCATTGAGTCGTGGATACGAAACCTCGAGACGTCTCGCCAGTTCGGTTTGTGTAACACCTAGCGGCTTAACGAACTCCTCAAGGAGCATTTCACCTGGATGAGTGGGGGGACGCTTGCGCGGCAAGCGCCGGCCGCCACCCTTAGTGGTAGTCCGTGATTTCGACCTCGAAGGCATAATCTTCCTCCCATTTGAAACAGATCCGGTATTGCTGGTTGATCCGGATGCTGTATTGATTTTTTCGTTTACCTTTTAAGCGTTCCAATCGATTACCAGGAGGCACTTTGAGGTCCGAAAACTCTTGAACGCGGTTGATTTGATCCAATTTCCGTCGAGCAATTGCCCAAATCGATTGTGGGCAGCATTTCCGCGCAATGCTTGATGCGATGCCGTCGAAAATGTCCTCTGTCGCTGCATTTTTGAATGAATGTATCATAGGTCACATTATAACGGGGGCCGTTATAGACGTCAAGTGTCTTTTTGTCGTTTTCTATCCCTGTTGGGATCGAAATACAAAATCAAGTTCTTGTTAGGTCGTTTCCAGACAATAGAGCCATGCTCAGATCAATTTGAGCAGAGCGTCATATAGGCTCAACTGCCACCAATTCCCCCACTAGAATAGATGAGGGCAACCACCCCCGAAACGAAGATTGTAGCTAACACGGTAGTTCCTATAGCAGCCTTACCAAATGTCGTTGCTCTTTCGACCTCAA
>JAHOYU010000041.1 GCA_019038625.1 Candidatus Latescibacterota bacterium
ACGCTACACTCAACGGGATCAGGGCAGAACATCTGAATATTACGACAATAGAGGATCCTGTGGAGTACGAGATGAAAGGTATAAACCAGGGACAGGTCGATGTAAAGGCTGGTATAACATTCTCGTCAGCGCTAAAAGCGATCGTAAGACAGGATCCAGACGTGATACTCGTTGGTGAGATCAGGGATCAGGAAACAGCTGAATTGGCTATCAGGGCGGCTCTCACTGGCCATCTTGTCTTCAGCACACTCCATACGAATACCGCGGCTGGCAGTATCAGCCGACTTCTGGACATGGGGGTGGAACCGTTTCTTCTCGCATCCACAATCAGAGGAGTCCTCGGGCAGAGGCTTGTAAGGCTGATATGTCAGGAATGCAGGGAACAGTACAAACCAGTTAAAAAAGAATATGATCTTCTTGACCTTGATCCCGGAAAAATCCCATATTTTTTCCGTGGAGCAGGGTGCCCCTCCTGCAACAATACCGGGTATAAGGGCAGGATAGGAATTTACGAGCTGCTTCGTATGAGTCCCGGGATCAGGGACCTGGTACTCGAAAAAGCTCCTGATACCAGGATACAGAGTGAGGCTGTCAATTCGGGCATGATCATGATGAGAACCGACGGTGCTCGTAAAGTCGTAAAGGGCCTCACGACCTTTGATGAGGTAATGAGGGTCACATAAAATCACCATGGGGCCAAATATTACTTGAAAAAGGATATCCTTTGGATATATTCCTTCATCGGGAGCTGGCGTAGCTCAGCTGGTAGAGCAGCGCATTCGTAATGCGCAGGTCGTCGGTTCGACTCCGTCCGCCAGCTCCATCTTTCAATATATGACCGTTCTGATAGCAGGATTATTCCACTGAAAAAACGGGAAAAAAAAGACTTGATTGTGAGCAACTTCTAATATATATTTTGGGCGCAAATTTTCCGACCCCTTTTGTGTTGATAGCTAACTTTTGTGTTATCAGAGTGTTAGCCGGGACTGGAGAAAAAAATGACTGAGGAGCAGTCGGCTTCGAAGAAGCCGGCGGTCATCAGGTTGAAGACTGAGTGGTGTAAAGGTTGCGAGATCTGTGTTGCTTTCTGTCCGAAGGACGTCCTGGAGATGGAAGGTGGCAAGGTCAAGGTGGTTCGACCCGATGACTGCATAAAGTGTATGCTTTGTGAATTGCGATGCCCGGATTTTGCGATTACCGTTGAATAGGGACCCTTGACAGAGGGTCCTTTTTCTGTACGGTAACAGGTATCTCAGACACCCGAAGCTTTGGAAGCCGGGAGCAAGGAGAAGAGTGATTTGGGAAAAGATAATTTCCCCAATGTACGTATGATGCAGGGCAACCAGGCTTGTGCCGAGGGAGCACTGGCGGCGGGATGCAGATTCTTTGCCGGCTATCCGATCACTCCTTCTTCGGAGATCGCCGAGCATCTTTCGACAGCCCTTCCGATGGTGGGAGGAAAGTTCATCCAGATGGAGGATGAGATAGCAGCGATGGGAGCGACGATAGGCGCGTCTCTGACCGGATTGAAATCGTTGACCGCGACTTCCGGACCCGGGTTCAGCCTGAAGCAGGAGAATATTGGTTATGCCTGTATGGCGGAAGTACCATGTGTGATAATCAATGTCATGAGAGGCGGACCCAGTACCGGGATGCCTACTCTTCCCGCACAGATGGACGTACAGCAGGCCAGGTGGGGGACTCACGGTGACCATAGTATTATAGTGCTGGTCGCGGCAACTGCCCAGGATGCATATGGACAGACTATCCGTGCATTCAATCTTGCCGAGAAGTATATGACTCCTGTAATTCTTCTTCTTGACGAAATAGTAGGCCATACTACTGAAAAAGTAGTGATACCGGATCCTTCGACGATAGAACTGGTCGACAGGAAGAAGCCTGAAGTCACACCTGAAGAATACAGGCCTTATGCTGAGACGGAGGATTGTATTCCGATACTTGCCAACTTCGGTACGGGATACAAGTATAACGTGACCGGGCTCTGTCATAACGAGACAGGGTTCCCAATAAATGACAATTCGATGATCGAAAAACTGATACTGCGTCTTACAAAAAAGATCGTGTCGAATTGTGACGACATTATCATGAACAGGACGTTGGAACTCGATGACGCGGAGATCGGGATCTTCGCATACGGATCGGTGGCCCGTTCCGCTCAGAGCGCTGTTACCAGATGCAGGGCTGAGGGGATAAAGGTCGGGCTTTTAGAGCCGACTGTTTTGTGGCCATTCCCGAAAAATGAAGTCCTGGAGATGGCAAAAAAAGTAAAAGCGATCGTGGTTCCCGAGATGAATCTCGGGCAGATGGCACGCGAGGTCGAACTTGCCGCTCGTTGTGAAGCGGTGGTACATAAACTTGGAAGGGTGGATGGCAACCCCATCGTGCCCGACCAGATCGTGAAGATGGTAAAGGAGGTGGTCTGATTGTTCAACTACCTCGAATACGTAAGAGAAGGAAATTTCCCGCATATATGGTGCTCAGGGTGTGGGGACGGTATAGTCCTGAAAGCATTGATAAGGGCGATGGAAGCTTCCGGCATGTCTCGCGACGAGGCCGTGATGGTCTCCGGCATCGGATGCTCGAGCAGGACTCCGGGGTATGTAGATATCAATACCCTGCATACGACTCATGGCAGGGCTATTCCTTTCGCGACGGGAGTGAAGCACGCCAACCCAGCCCTCAAGGTCATAGTTGTGACTGGTGACGGGGATGCGACAGCGATAGGTGGAAATCATTTCATTCATGCAGCGAGAAGGAATATCGATCTCACTGTCCTCCTCTATAACAATTATATCTACGGGATGACAGGAGGCCAGTGTTCGCCAACGACTCCTATAGGGTCCAAGGCCTCGACAGCGAAGTTCGGAAATATTGAACCCACCTTCAATATCAGTGGCCTGGCTATTGCGGCAGGGGCCTCATTTGTGGCTCGTGCGGACGTATACAACACAAAACAGTGCGAGAAGATGATAGGGCTGGCTCTGGAGAAGAAGGGATTCTCTCTGGTAGAGATCCTTACGCCATGTCCTACGGCTTTCGGACGGAGAAACAAGATGGCCAGTCCCGTCAAGTTGATGGAATGGTTGAGAGACAATACGGTCTCAGGAGCGAAATGGGAAAAGTTGTCCGAAGAGGATCGCGAGGGAAAGATCAGGACTGGCATTTTGATAGATCTGGATAAGCCGGAATATACCGAAGAATACAAGAAGCTCACCGAGAAGCTGAGGACGGTATGATCATGGAGAGATACGAGGTTCGTTTAAGTGGTTCTGGTGGTCAGGGGCTGATTCTGGCAGGTAAGATCCTGGCGGAGGCTGCTGCTATCTATGAAGGCCGCAATGCTGTTCAGACACAGAGTTATGGCCCCGAGGCAAGGGGGGGGGCAAGCAAGGCGGAAGTAGTGATAAGCGATGGGGAGATCGATTACCCGAAAGCTATTGAACTTGACCTGCTGTTGTCACTCACCCAGGAATCGTGCTCGAAATATTCTTCTGATCTCAAGGATGGAAGTATTCTGATCGTGGATTCCGGACTTGTAAAGGAACTGCCTGAAGGTGATTATCGGCTATATTCAGCCCCGATCACTGATATTGCGGTAAACAAGGTCGGTAAAGCGGTAGTGACCAACATCGTAGCACTTGGGATCGTGACGAGAATATCTGGCATCGTTTCTGAGGAATCGATGAAGAAGGCGATCCTTGCCAGGGTTCCAAAAGGGACTGAAGAGTTGAACATGAAGGCCTTTGATGAAGGTTTTAAAGCGGGAGAAGAACTTCTGGGATGAGACTCGTCCACAGAAGTGATTTTTCCATCGAAAATAGTAGCGATCGATCATTAGGGTACCGGAGCGGCATCTTGCCGCTCTGGCTAACAGTTTAGTGGAGGTTACCGATGGCTTCGAAGATGTCCAAGGAAGAACTCCTCGCAAAAGCTCAGCAGCCAGCAAAAGACGCGATGAGGCTCCATCCTTTCTACAAGGGAAAACTCGGAGTGATGCCGAAGTGCTGTATCAGGGACCTGAATGATTTCGCTATCTGGTATACTCCGGGAGTAGCCAAGCCCTGTCTGGATATCAGGGATAATCCCGAAATGGTATACGAACACACGAACAAGGGCAATATGATAGCCGTCATCTCCGATGGTACGCGAGTCCTTGGGCTTGGTGATATAGGTCCTGAGGCGGCGATCCCGGTGATGGAGGGCAAGGCGATCCTTTTCAAGTATCTCGGCGGAGTGGACTGTGTTCAGATCTGTCTCGATACCAAGGATCCGGATGTCTTCATCGAAACGGTAAAGCTTCTTCAGCCATCGTTCGGTGGATTCAACCTCGAGGATATCTCCCAGCCGAAGTGCTTCAGGATTCTAGACACGTTGAGAGAAGAATGTCATATCCCCGTCTGGCATGACGATCAGCAGGGGACAGCTGCTGTAACTGTCGCAGGGCTTATTAATGCCGTCAAGATCGTCGGGAAAGACCTCTCGACAATCAAGGTCGCAATGCTTGGCGCGGGCGCGTCCAATATATGTATCTCCAAGATGATCACAGTAGCTGGTGTCACGATCGAGAATATCGTGATGTGCGACAGCAAAGGTATCATCCACAAGGGACGCGAAGAAGAACTCAGTACAAAATACAAGGAAAAGTGGGAGAGGGCTCAGGTCACAAACGGAGAGAACCTCACGGGAGGACCTGCAGAGGCTATCAAGGGCGCCGATGTGCTTATAGCTCTGTCGACACCAGGACCCGATACCGTGAAACCGGAGTGGATAAAGTCGATGGCAGACGATTCGATCGTCTTTGTCTGCGCAAATCCCATTCCAGAGATCTACCCGTGGGACGCGAAGGAAGCCGGCGCGAGGATCGTTGCTACAGGAAGAAGCGATTTCCCCAACCAGGTAAATAACTCGCTTGGTTTTCCCGGGATCTTCCGTGGGACTCTCGACGTAATGGCTACGACGATCACCGATGAGATGTGTGTCGCTGCCGCGCGGGAACTGGCAAAGGTCCAGGAAGATAAGGGCATGAACGAGGATTGTCTGCTTCCCACGATGGATGACTGGGAAGTGTTCCCTCGCGAGGCAGCCGCTGTAGGAAGAATGGCGATCGAGCAGGGAGTGGCAAAACTGGATCTCACTTATGAGGAGATATTCGAAAAGGCCTCCAAGACCATCAAGCATGCACGTGATTCCTTCAACCTTCTCCAGGATAATGGATTGATAGAGTTGCCGAAGGATTAAGCGATTTGATGAATGAATGAGGAACATGTATTATGTCGAAGGCCGTTCGCCAATGTGGGGAATGGCCTTCGGCGGTAAAAGGTATTGAAAGATTCAAGTTTTCACTCGACATTCAGTGAAAAAACACTAATCTTCAATACGCGAACCGCCTGAAGGGCGGTAGCAATGTTTATGGGCGGTGTGGCGAGTATGTAACTCGTTGATATTATTATAAAAACCGTATCTTGACCCGGAATCACAGCTGGAGGTAGGTGTCATGAGTAAGAGGATGGTGACGATCGACGGTAACGAGGCGACAACCTATTCGGCTCACAAGCTGAACGAGGTATGTGCGATCTACCCGATCACCCCGTCTTCGACGATGGGAGAATTCGCCGATACGTGGTCAGCCAACGGAAGGACAAATATATGGGGGACCATTCCCCAGGTGACAGAGATGCAAAGTGAGGGTGGAGCGGCAGCCGCCGTTCACGGTGCTCTTCAGAGGGGCGCTCTTACGACTACTTTTACTGCTTCTCAGGGCCTCCTTCTTATGATTCCGACCATGTACAAGTTGGCGGGAGAACTTACTTCGACAGTCTTCCATGTGTCGGCCAGAAGTCTGGCAACTCATGCACTGTCAATTTTCGGTGATCACAGTGATGTCATGTCGATCCGGCAGACAGGATTCGCTCTTTTATCGTCAAACTCCGTGCAGGAAGCGATGGATATGGCTGCGATCGCCCAGATGGCTACTCTCGAGTCACGGGTGCCCTTTGTGCACTTCTTCGATGGTTTCAGGACCTCGCACGAGGTTGCAAAGGTCGAACTGATCGAAGATGACCAGTTCAGGACACTGATCGATGGAGATCTTGTAAGAGCTCATCGTGAGAGGGGTATGACCCCGGACAAGCCGGTCCTTCGTGGAACGGCCCAGAATCCTGACACCTTCTTCCAGGCTCGCGAGACTATCAATCCGTACTATGACGTCTGCACCGGTATAGTTGAAAAGGCGATGAAAAAGTTCGAGAAGACCGTGGGTAGAAAATACGAGATATTCCAGTACCACGGTGCTCCTGACGCGGAAAAGGTCATAGTCATCATGGGTACGGGTGCCGAGACCGTGCAGGAGACGGTTGATTATCTTAGAGCGAAGGGCGAGAAGGTCGGTGTATTGAAAGTAAGGCTGTACAGGCCGTTCTCGATCGATCATTTCTTCGCTGGCATGCCGGCTACCGCGAAAAAGATATGCGTCCTCGACAGGACAAAGGAACCGGGCTCTATCGGCGAACCTCTTTACCAGGATATCCTCACTTCATTCGCCGAAAGACATGAAGATACAGTGGCCCGTTACGGTGAAGTCCCGGCGGTCACAGGCGGCAGGTACGGTCTTTCATCGAAGGAGTTCACTCCTGGAATGGTACTTAGTATCTTTGAGAACATGAGTGCCGGAAAGCCCAGAAATCATTTTACTATCGGTATAAATGATGACGTGACCCACACCAGCCTTGATTATGACAAAGATTTTGTCATCAGCCACAAGGACCAGACAAGAGCTGTTTTCTTTGGCCTCGGGTCCGATGGGACGGTAGGTGCAAATAAAAATTCGATCAAGATCATCGGTGAGGGTACGGACAATTATGCCCAGGGTTATTTTGTTTACGATTCCAAGAAAGCCGGGTCGGTGACGGTCTCTCACTTGAGGTTCGGGAAGGATGAGATCCACTCGCCCTATCTGATTGCCAAAGCTGATTTCGTGGCTTGTCATCAGTTCCCTTTCATGGAGAGGATAGATATACTGAAGTATGCGAGTGAGGGTGCCACATTCCTTCTCAACACCCCGATTCCTGCTGACGAGATATGGGAAAAACTGCCAGTCGAAGTCCAGAAAGAGATCATCGACAAAAAACTCAAGTTTTATGTTATCGATGCATATTCGATAGCGACTGAGCTCGGACTTGGTGCCAGGATAAATACAATCATGCAGACAGGCTTCTTTATCCTCGGTGGAGTGCTTCCGAAGGAGGAAGCAATCGAGGCCATCAAGAAGTCGATTATCAAGACATATGGAAGCAGAGGCGAGAAGGTCATCAATATGAATGTCTCGGCGGTGGAGCAGACCGAAGCCAACCTTCACGAGATCGACATTCCGGCCGATGCGACAAGCGAATTGCATATGCTTCCGCCGGTACCTGTCGATGCTCCGGAATATGTGCGTGAAGTGATCGGGAAGCAGATCGCCAAGGATGGGGACAATATCCCTGTCAGCGCATTCAGCCCGGACGGCACATTCCCGACAGGTACGACGAAATGGGAAAAGAGGAATATCGCTCTGGAGATTCCGACATGGGATACCGAGGTCTGTATCCAGTGTGGTAAATGTATCCTCGTCTGTCCACATGCCGTGATCAGATCCAAAGTGTACGATCCGGCTCTGCTCGACGGAGCGCCGGAGACCTTCAAGTCGAGCGACGCGAGGGCAAAAGAATTCAAGGGTAAGAAATTTACCATCCAGGTAGCTCCTGAAGACTGTACCGGATGCTCCCTGTGTTTCGAAGTATGTCCGGCAAAAAACAAAGAGGAGGAGGGGAAAAAAGCTCTTACGATGGCTCCCCAGCCGGCTCTTCGTGAGAAGGAGAAGGATAACTGGACATTTTTCCTGGATATTCCCTATATCGACCGTGAAGAGGTCAATGCGAACTCGACCCGCATGGTGCAGTTCCTTGAGCCGCTCTTCGAGTTCTCCGGTGCATGCGCTGGTTGTGGCGAGACTCCATATGTAAAACTTCTGAGCCAGCTATACGGAGACCGCACAATGATAGGAAATGCTACCGGTTGCAGTTCGATCTATGGTGGCAATCTGCCGGCGACTCCTTACACCATGAACAGTGACGGAAGGGGTGTTACCTGGTCCAACTCGTTGTTCGAGGATGCCGCTGAATTTGCCTGTGGTATGAGGTTGGGGCTCGATAAGCAGAACGAATATGCCCTAGAGCTGGTCAAGAGACTTTCCGCTCAAATCGGCGACGAACTTGTGAAGGGAATCCTCGAAGCCGACATGTCGGACGAGAAGGGTATCAGGGAACAGAGAAAAAGAGTCGTTGAACTTCGCGAAAAGCTCGATGGTATAGATTCAAATGAGGCAAAGGATCTCAGCGGGTTGGCTGATATACTGGTCAAGAAAAGCGTGTGGGCTCTCGGTGGAGATGGATGGGCATACGA
>JAHOYU010000042.1 GCA_019038625.1 Candidatus Latescibacterota bacterium
GAGCAGCACTGGTAGAGAATCGGAGGTGTGTTATGCCACGAGGAGACAGGACAGGACCAGAGGGTGGAGGTCCCAGAACGGGACGGGCGGCCGGATTTTGTGCCGGATTCGATAGTCCGGGATATATCAACCAGGCAGAGACTTTGCGTGGCGGCGCCGGATTTGGAGGACGTATGGGTATGGGCAATCGCCGGGGAATGGGCGCTTATGGGGGACCTGGTTTTAGAGGCGCTGGTTTCCAGGGTGGTGGTCGTGGATCCGGGATGAGACTGCGCGGACGCTATTATGATGGGGGCGGATCTGCCCCGAACCAGGCGAGTGAACTCGATATTCTTCGAGGCGATGCCGATAGGCTCGAGATCGAACTTGCGGCGGTGAAGGACAGGATGAAGAAACTGGAATCTGAGTAGAAGTATCTGAATAGGGATATCTGGGTATAGATATCAAACGGAGAGACGGATGAGGATTGCTTTTGCAAGTGGTAAGGGTGGTGCAGGGAAGACCACACTTGCTGTAAATCTGGCGGCGGTCGCAGCCGTCAGAGGGATAAAGACTACGTATTCTGATTGTGACGTTGAGGAACCGGATGGACATATTTTTCTTCATCCCGAGAACCTCGAAAGGACCGATGTCACTGTTCCCGTTCCCGTTGTAGACGATGATCTCTGCGACGGGTGCGGGAAATGCGGGGAAATCTGCAATTTCAACGCAATCAAGGTCCTGGCCGGCCGGGTCGTGTCATTTCCCGAACTGTGCCATTCCTGCGGCGGCTGTACGCTCGTATGCCCTCTGGGCGCGATATCGGAGATAGAACGAAAGACAGGCCATATCGCTACGGGAGTATCAGTCGTTAAATCCGGGAAAGATGCACCTGGCCGGCTTTATTATGAAGTAGATGAGTGTGGGGGGGAGAAAAACACAAAAGAGACAGTCGGGTTGGAGAGACCCGGGCTGGCAAAACTCCGTTTCACGATGGGAACACTTGATGTCGGTGAACCGAGATCGGTCCCGATCATCCAGGACCTGCTCACAATGCCCGACGAATCCAACCTTTTCATTATCGACTCTCCTCCTGGCACTTCCTGTCAGATGGTGGAATCGGTGCGGGGAGCGGACTATGTCGTTCTCGTAGCAGAGGCGACACCATTCGGTCTGAATGATTTTAAGCTGGCAGGAGAAGTAGTGAAGATGTTCGGGATAAGCTGTGGTGTCGTGCTGAACAGAGTGATGGAGAGCGAGGCATCTGCCACGGAGAGTTCTTCCAGGCCTGCACAGGACGGCATAAAAGAGTTCTGTCGAGAAAATGGATTCGAGGTCCTGGCCGAGATTCCCGCGATACGGAAAATAGCCGAGATCTCCTCGACCGGAGGCCTCGTTGCTTTTGAAATACCTGTGATGGAACAGGCGATAGATGCCATCCTGGACAGGCTGGCTGAGATAATTGCTGGTTAGCATGAAAGAGCCGGTCGCTGTGAAAGAACCGGCATCTATGAAAGAAACTATAGTAATATGAAAGAAATCGTAGTCATAAGCGGCAAGGGGGGCACTGGAAAGACCAGTATGGTCGCGTCGTTCGCGAGGCTGGCCGGACGCGTGGTATGCGCGGATTGCGATGTGGACGCGGCAAATCTGCATATAGTGACAAAGCCTGTAATCCGCGAGAAGATCGAATTCATCGGGGGAAAGGTTGCTGTGATCGACCAGGCATCCTGCACAGGGTGTGGCAGGTGTCATGAAGTGTGTCGTTTTTCAGCTGTCCTTGAGGACGGAAGTGTATATGATATCGATAGCATGGCATGCGAGGGATGCGGAGTATGCGCCGAGTTCTGTCCTGAGAAAGTGATCACGATGGAACCTGAGACCAATGGGGAATGGTACGTGTCCGATACTGATAACGGGCCGTTGATCCATGCAAGACTGCTGCCCGGAAGCGAGAATTCCGGAAAACTCGTCACCGAGGTCCGCAGGGCGGCCAGACGCGTGGCTGAAGAAGAGGGAATAAATACGATAATCGTAGACGGGTCCCCGGGGATCGGTTGTCCTGTGATAGCATCGGTTACAGGATCGGACGCTGTACTCGCCGTTACCGAGCCATCGCTGTCGGCGATGCATGATGTGAAAAGGGTCATCGACCTTGCCCGGCATTTTGAAATAAAGACCTTGATTTGTGTGAACAAATCAGACATTAACGAAGATATTACCGGTCAGATAAGGGAGATGGCCGAAAAGTCCGGGATACCATTCGCCGGGACCGTCAGATTCGATGAGGACTTCACAAAAGCCCAGATCTGCGGAAAAAGTATTTCGGAATTCAGTGATGGGACGGCCGCGTCGGATGTATCCGGCGTCTGGGAGTTCGTCCGCAGAGAACTTGGACTGGAGGATTGATGGCAGAACAGAATAATGATGAAGCGAGACTGGCCCTGAATCTCTCAAAGATAAAACACAAGGTGCTGGTTCTATCAGGTAAAGGCGGAGTAGGGAAAAGCACCGTAGCGGTGAATCTTGCCGTCGCGCTCGCCACGGCCGGAAAGAAGGTCGGACTGATCGATATCGACCTGCACGGGCCGAGTGTGCCGAAGATGCTTGGAATAGAGAATATGCCGCTGGATGGTTCGCAGAACTCGATCAAACCTTTCGTGGTCGGGGATAATCTCCTGGTCATGTCGATCGGTTTTCTCCTGAAAAACCAGGATGACGCGGTGATATGGCGCGGGCCACTGAAGATGGGTGTGATCAAACAGTTCCTCTCCGACGTGGATTGGGGCGAACTTGATTATATAGTAGTCGACTCACCTCCGGGCACAGGCGACGAGCCGCTGTCGATAGCGCAGCTTATCCCTGATGCTGATGGAGCCGTCATTGTGACGACACCACAGAATGTGGCCATCCAGGATGTCAGAAAATGTATCACTTTCTGCAGCCAGGTAAATCTTCCTGTTATCGGGGTCGTCGAGAATATGAGCGGATATGTCTGCCCTCATTGCGGAGAACATGACGATTTCTTCGGTAAGGGTGGAGGAGAGGAAATGGCCGCGGATATGAGTGTCCCGTTTATGGGAAGGGTGCCGTTCGAGTCCGGAGTAGTAGAGGCCGGGGACAGCGGAAGACCTTTCGTCATATCCAATCCCGAGTCCGAAGCGGGCAAGGTGTTCGCCTCTATGGCGGCGTCGCTTCTCACTCTGAAAGGAAGGAAGGCTCCCGTGATCACAGGAACCGGTAATTTAAAGATAGCTGTGCCGGTCGACGGTGGAAAGGTAAGCGAGCATTTCGGACATGCCGAGAAGTTTCTTGCTTTCGAGGTCGACAGGACAAAGAATACGGTTTCCGGACCGGAAGAACTTCAGCCTCCCGAACATGGTGTCGGAGTCATCCCCGAATGGCTGGCCGGAGAAAAAGTAGGTGTGGTCCTTGCCGGTGGTATCGGCCAGAAGGCAAAAGATATTTTCACCGAGCATGGTATAGAAGTAGTTACCGGTGTAGCGGAGAAGGATCCCGCTGAAGCCGTGAAGTCGTTTCTCGGAGGAGCTCTCGCTTCTAAGGGAGAAGCCTGTTCGGGACACGATCATGGCGGCGGATGCGGTGGACCTGGCGGCTGTGGAGGCAATAGTTAGAGTCTGACAGGTCCGTGTACGCGGACTACTGAAGAGAACGGAGAGCAGGAATGCACGACATCGAGAAAAAATCAAAACTTACGCAATGTGTACATGGCAGCCTCATCCCGGACGGGTCGGGCGCAGTGATTACACCGATATACCAGACCTCGACATTCAGTTTCAGAGATGTCGATCACGGGGCGGGACTGTTCGCCGGTAAAGAAGAGGGCTATATCTATTCACGTCTGGGTAATCCCACGGTCAGGTCAGTGGAGAAGGCAGTGGCCCTTCTGGAGGACGGATATGACGGGGTAGGCTGTGGTTCGGGTATGGCGGCGCTTCATCTTGCCTTCGCCTCGATCCTGAAGGCAGGCGATCATGCTATATGCAGTGAATCCGTATACGGACCGGTAGTAGGCCTGTTCACCCAGCAGTTCGGGAACTGGAACGTCGATGTATCGTTCGTAGATACGACCGATCTGGAGAAAATCAAGGCGGCCCTGAGGCCCGAGACCACGCTGATTCATATTGAGACTCCGGCCAATCCTACAATGGCGGTGACCGATCTCGCCGCGGTCGCGGAGCTGGCTCACTCGCACGGTGCCAAAATAACCGTGGACAATACATTCATGAGCCCGATCCTTCAGAGGCCCTTTGAGTTTGGCGCCGACGTGGTGATCCATTCGATGACGAAGTTCATCAATGGTCATGCCGATGTCGTTGCCGGAATGGTCATAGCGAAGAACGAGGAAGACTACAGGCATCTCAGGAAGATGTCGAACGCCTACGGCGGTACTATAGATCCATTCAACTCGTTCCTCGTGGCCAGAGGCATCAAGACTCTGGCGATCAGGATGGAAAAACACAACGCGAGCGGTATGAAGGTCGCCGAGTTCCTCGACAGTCACCCGAAGATAGCGAAGGTGATGTATCCCGGATTGAAGTCGCATCCGCAGTACGAGACGCACAAAAAGCAGGCTTCGGGCCCTGGTGGCCTTATCAGTTTCGAGCTCAAGGGAGGGCTGGAAGCCGGTAAGGTACTGATGGATTCGCTGGAATTATGTGTCCTGGCAGTCAGTCTCGGTGGTGTTGAGACATTGATCCAGCAGCCGGCCGCGATGACGCACGCGAGCATGGATCCAGCGATCAGGCAGCAGGCGGGAATCACCGACGGTCTGGTCAGGATCTCTGTAGGAATTGAAGAATTAGACGATATTCTGTCCGATCTGAGCCAGGGGCTCGACAGGATCGAATAAGGTCCTGAATGATTATTGACAGGGTTGCAGTTTTGGAACAACGGGGGAGTCTGGAGGAGGAGATGTCTGATGCGACCGGCCTTGCGAGATGGACAGACAAGGCAATGGTGTGGGAACCTTTCGCGCCAACGAGAAGCGTGATAGATGAATCAAAGGAAAAAAGTTCGGAGAAGGATAGATTATTTCTGGAACATGGGTTCGACCGGCACGCAGTAACGGATTTTGTCCTCGATTCGGCAAAACCGATACGGGGCCCTGTTCTGGATATAGGGACGGGTAAGGGGCTCGCCGCGATCGGCATCGCGAAACGCGGGCACAAAGTGGTCACACTGGATCCCGATGAAGATCAGATCAAGGCAGCCATAACGAATGCCGTTGGTGAGAAACTCGAATCGATGATCGAGTTTCACGTTGCCGATGTGAATGATATTCCGTTCAAGGATGAGAGTTTCAACCTTGCTGTCATGGTCGACGTCATCCATCACCTGAAAAATGCGGACAATTTACTTCCTGAAGTGTCCAGGATCCTGGCTCACGGAGGAAGGTTTGTGTTCTGCGATTTCACAGATGAAGGCTTCGCGATCATGGACAGGATCCATGGAGACGACGGGCATTCTCACGCGACCGGGGAGGGTGAGACTGTCGACAGCCTGGTGCGCGGATTTAATGATAACGGATTCAGATGTGTCAGCAGGGATACACGGTTTCACCAGTATCTTGTCATCGCCGAGAAGGTGGTTTAGGGTCAAGAGGTCTCGATCATCTCAGAGATAGAGGGGCGAGATCTAATCTGTCTCGATCTTCCAGCCAGAGCTTCCCATAAATTCAAAGGAGTCGTCGATAAGCGCGAATGCGACCCTGACGCCGGGAAGGGTCTCGGAGAGCTTCCGGCTCGCAACGGGTCCGAGGACGAAGAGTCCGGTCGAAAGAGCATCTGATTCTATCGCCGAAGGAGCAACGACTGTGACACTGAGTAGATGATCAACTGTCATCCCTGTCCTCGGGTCGATTATGTGGCCGTACTTCCTGCCGCCCAGAATAACGAAATTCTCGTAATTACCCGATGTCGCGATCGCTTCGTCGGTCATCAGGATCTTCCCGACTATCCCGCTTTCACCATGAGGTTCACGTATGCCGATCAACCAGCCCTCGCGTCCGGGAGGAGTGCCGATAGCGTACATGTTGCCGCTGAGGTTGACCAGAGCACTGTTCACTCCGGCACCTCGGAGTATCTTGACGCATCTGTCCACGCCATAACCTTTTCCGATACCTGCCAGATCGATCTGCATCCCGGCGGGGAGAGTGACGGTCAGAGAGTCGCGGTCCAGTATCACTCTGTCCGATCCTACATATGGTAGTGTCCGGGATATCGATTCTTCCGAGGGAATCTTCTCAAGAAGGAGTTCGCCGTCTTTCCGCTGAAATCCCCAGAGCCTGATCAGTGGACGCGCCGTCACATCGAAGGCGCCTTCGGTCAGGCCTGAATAATAGATGGACCTCTCGATGATCTCGAACAGTTCTTCCGAGATCTCGATCGGGATATTTTTCGGCCCATTGTTCAGAAGGGACAATTCGCTGTCGTCTCGCCAGTTGCTCATCAGTCCATCTATCCTGGCCAGTTCGTGAAAGGCCGTGCCGGCGATAGCCGCCGCCTCGTCCTCTTTCATCCCATAAATAGAGATGACACATTTCGAGCCCATGACGAAGGTCTCACGCGTGACCGGCATCTCTTTTCTCGAGCAGGACATGACCAGGGTCATGGTGAAGGCCAGAAGGGCCAGAGAGAATAGAAAAGATTTTCGCTGGAAACGGATCATAATAGTTTACTCCTGCCGACTGAATCCTGATTCACCCGGGATGATCGATGTGGACAGCTTATGAGCCCGGTTTGCCGAGCAGCTTGAACATCCTGGCCTTATATTCCTCGACGCCGGGCTGGTCAAACGGGTTGATACCGAGAAGCCGGCCTGTGACAGATACGACGATCTCGAAAAAGACGAAAAGCGCGCCGATAGTATCGGGTGTGATCGACGGCACTTCGATCGTTATCACGGGAAGGCCTCCAGCTTCGTGCGCTGATCTTGTTCCCTCGAAAGCCTTCGCGTTCACTTCGCTGACCGATCTTCCCGCCAGGTAGTTCAGGTTGTCGAGATCCTGCTGCTCGGATGGGATCGTCAGGTCCCGGAGAGGATGTCTTGCCACTAGAAATGTCTCCAGGATGTCACGGGCGCCTTCCTGCAGGAATTGTCCCAGTGAGTGCAGGTCGGTCGTCATGATAGTCGAGGCGGGGAAAAGACCCTTGCCCTCTTTTCCCTCCGATTCGCCTGCCAGCTGTTTCCACCATTCGCAGATCATGGCCAGCTCGGGATGGAATGTAGATAACACTTCTATCTTTGTTCCCCTGTCATGAAGAAGACTCCGCACAACCGCGTATCTCAACGCGTCATTGGTTCCCGAAGCCCTGGTGAACGTCTCAAGCGATCCGAGAGCCCCTGCCAGCATTCCCTTGACGGGTATGCCTGCTGCCGCGCAGGGGAGGAGTCCCACGGGGGAGAGGATGCTGAACCTGCCTCCGACATCGGACGGAATCGAAAATGTCTTCCATCCTTCTTTGGTCGCCATCTCCCTCAGCGCGCCCTTTGCCGGGTCGGTGATAGCTATGATCCTGTCTTTTATCGAGTCGGGGCCGAAAGTCTCTATCAGTTTACGTTTGAGAAGCCGGAAGGCGATGGCCGGTTCGGTCGTCGTGCCCGATTTCGAGATCATGCAGATAGAGAATCTCTTTCCATCGAGGCGGGACAGGAGAGCGTCCAGGTAGACTGGAGAGAGGTTGTTGCCCGCGAAGTAGACGGGAAATCCGGCTTCGAAGGGCAGGGCTTCTATGGCGGCCCTTGCTCCGATATACGATCCGCCTATCCCCACTACGACCAGGCAGTCATTTTCTTTCCGGATAGACTTTCCTGTATCGGCTAACTCATCGATCTTAATTTTTTCCATACGAGGAAGGTCAAGCCATCCCAGCATCCCCGCGCCCGGCCCTTTTTTTTCAAGCAGGGAATCGAGGGCATCTATGGCCGCGGGCATCCTGCCTGCGATGTCCTTTTCCTGGAGATGAGGGGACACTTTTTCGGTATCGATCGTGATCACAGCTGCCTCCTTGCGGCATACGACATTTCCCGTGCTGAAGGCTATTGTTCAAGTATCTTCTCGGTAAGGGCTATGGTCTCTTCGGTATGAGAGACTACTTCGGCCCTGATCCTGTCTGCCTCGGTCTTCGTGACGGTCCTGAATTCTTTATCCTCTATGCCGGGAAGATTTATGACGACGTTGAGCCAGGCCCCTTCGGCTGCGGTCCTCGCTGTCAGGGCCGCGACGGCGGAGTCGCTCGCCGAGTTTTTGTTACCCTTTTCACAGACCGCTCTGGCCAGCTTTGCCGCATCGAGTGAACGTTTCAACACACCCAACGGGATGAGGGTGGCTTCCTTCGTACATTCCTCTATTGCCGCGGCTCTTGCAGCCTTTTCCTCGTCGGTCTTTTTCTTCATCCTCATAGCATCCATCACACGGTTGAACGCGTCGGTGTCTTTGTCGACGTCGGTCAGGAATTCTTCCTTGAGACGCTGTGCCTCGATGCTGACCTCTTCCATGATATCGAAGGAGTCTTCGTATCCCTTCTTGCCATGAGTGAGAGCGGCGACCATCGCCGAGAGAGCTCCGCTCAGCGCGCCGCACAGGGCGGCCACGCTTCCCCCGCCAGGAGCGGGTGAATCGGTGGAGAGGACGTCGGCGAACTCAGAGGCCTTCATCGCGACCAGGCTGTCAGCCCTGTGAAACTGATATTCTATGATCTTTTTGTCCGCTTCGAATGGATAGAGGTCGCTGAGCCCCATGGAGAGATCGGCGATATGGACCAGTTCGGATTCAGGCACTCCTGTGAGCTTGCCCATCTTTGCCAGATAATGTTTTCCCGCCTGGACAAGAGCCTCCAGGGGGATAAGGCCTACAAGTTCGCTTCCTGTGACTCTGGCGCCCAGTTCCTGCGCTATCCGGGAGCATTCGTCGAATACGAGATGAGGGGGCGTTACATTGTAGTTCGTGAGATTGATAGAGACCTGGGCCCTTCCAAAATCGTCCATGTACCACCCGACCGCCTTGCATTCCTTAAATATGCCGGGAGCTCTCACAGATTTGCCATTTTCATCTTTTACGACCTTGCCTGCCTCGTCGCGTGCCAGTTTGCCCTTTTCCCGGATCGTGAAGGCGATATCCCTCGCGACCTTCGTGTCGCGGGTATTGAGATTGACATTATATGCAATGAGGAATTCTCTGGCGCTGATCGCCGTTGCGCCAGCGCCCGGGTTGAACTCGGCAGGGCCGCAGTCAGGTTTCCACTCGGGATCCTTCAACTTTTCTGAAAGGGCCTCGTATTCACCGGATCGGACTGTGGCGAGGTTTTTCCATTCGGGCTTCGATGCGGCGTATTCGTAGAAGTAAACGGGTATTCCCAGTTCGCTTCCTACCCTCTCACCAAGCCTGTGTGCAAGCTCGATACATTCGTCCATCGTTATTCCGCTTACCGGGACGAAGGGGCATACGTCGGTCGCCCCCATACGGGCGTGCGTGCCGGTATGAGTACGCATATCGATGACCTCAGCGGCTTTTTTTATTGCCCTGAACGCCGCTTCGACGACTTCGTCGGGCGTGCCGATCATAGTGACGACTGTCCTGTTAGTGTCTTTCCCGGGGTCGACATCGAGAAGTTTTACTCCCTCGACTCCACTTATCTCGTTAGTGATTGCATCGATCTTGGCCATATCAAGGCCTTCACTGAAGTTGGGTACGCATTCGACCAGTTTCATATTCTCGATCACGCTCCTTGTCTTATCTTCAAAAATCTTTTACTTCGGGAAGAATAATCAGAGAGGCAGGAGAGGTCAAGACACTTTGCTTTCGAGAAAAGGTTATCAGGCCCAAAGAGTAGTCAGGATTCACCAACATTCTTGTAATATACTTCCGAATCTGGCAGTATAGCTCTCATGGAGTATCACCTGAGCATACCATTGAGCAGGATCGAGGAAAATATCGATTTCGTCACGGAGAACGGTTTTCAGCCGGAAGTCCGGATGACAGATGTCGATTATATGATGGGCCTCAAGACAGATGACCTGAAACGTCTTGGTGAGGTCTTCGAGCAGAACAGATTCAGGCCTTTTACTCATGGCCCGTTTTTCGGACTCGACGTGGCCGGTATAGACAGAAACATAGCGGAATATTCCATCCGCGCACTTCTTCACGGGCTTGAGATCACCAGTGGACTCGGTGGAAAAGTGATGGTCATGCATACGGGCTACCTTCCCCAGTTTTCGAGGGGTGGGCGGAGGCACTGGTTCAGGAACTGGGCGGAGAGGATGCCAGCCGTCATGGAACGTGCGAACAGCCTCGGTGTGACTCTTGCGCTGGAAAACACATGGGACGACCGGCCGGAGGTGTTGATCCATCTGGCAGACCTTCTGCCAGGCCACTCGGTGCGGTTCTGCATCGACACGGGGCATGTGAACGCATTCTCGAGGCTTCATATATCCAGGTGGTGGAACGCGCTCGAAGGCAGGATAGCGGCCCTGCACCTGCATGACAACGACGGGATCTCCGACGATCATCTGGTGCCGGGTAGGGGGACATTCGATTTTTCCGAACTGGCGAAGTTGATGAAAGAGTCGAAGGACAGACCTCTTCTTGACCTGGAAGTGGATATTCCGAACGCGGTTCTGGCGAGAGAGGTGCTCGATGGCATATTCAACCGGTGATGGCGAATGATCGTCGACAGTGATAGATCATCTCGATAAAGTCGTATTACTGAACGACAGGTCGCCGGCTGATGCCGGCGGGACGGAGGGATTGACTTGTTTCTAACTGGCGTTTCGATAATGGTCCTGCTCATAGCGATCATCATACTTATTGTCCATATGATTCGAAGGCTTTCCGCCGGTGGACCAGACCTGGAGAAGGGTGTCAGGGATGAATTCCGCCAGGCCCGGGAGGAAGCTCAGAGAGCGGCTAAGGACCTGCGCGAGGAAGTGTCGGGAACACAGAAAAACACTACGGAGACGATGGTCAGATCCATAGAGGCGATCGGCAAGGGCCAGAAGGACAATCTGGAAAATATATCGAAACGGATCGAGGAGCTCACCAGATCAAACGAGGATATTCTCGGTAAGCTGCGCGGGACGATCGACGACAAGTTAAGGGAGCTGCAGGAGAGTAATGAGAAGAAACTGGAGCAGATGAGGGAGACTGTAGACGAAAAACTCCAGAAAACGCTGGAAAAAAGACTTGGTGAATCTTTCAAGCTGGTCAGTGAACGGCTGGAAGCGGTCCAGAAAGGCCTCGGTGAGATGAAGAGCCTCGCCACAGGAGTCGGAGACCTGAAAAAAGTCCTGACAAATGTCAAGGCGAGAGGGATATGGGGCGAGGTACAACTGGGCGCTCTTCTCGAACAGGTGTTGACGCCGGAGCAGTACGGAACGAATATAGCGACGAAGAAAGACTCGGCGGACAGGGTGGAGTTCGCCATCAGGCTGCCCGGACCGGATGAGGATCCTGATGAATGTGTCTGGCTGCCGATTGATGCAAAATTTCCCCAGGAAGATTATCTGCGGCTTGTCGACGCGTCGGAGGCGGCCGATCCCGCCGCGGTGCAGCAGGCATCAGCGGCACTGGTCAGGGCAGTACACACCTCGGCGAAAGATATCAGGGATAAATATCTGGACCCTCCGAATACGACCGACTTTGCGATCATGTTCCTTCCGACCGAGGGACTTTATGCCGAGATCCTCCGTCAGCCTGGAGAAGTCGAACGCCTTCAGAATGAATTCCGTATCGTGGTGACAGGGCCGACCACCCTGGCCGCGACTCTCAGCAGCCTCAGGATGGGGTTCCGGACCCTTGCGATCGAGAAACGTTCCAGCGAGGTGTGGAAAGTGCTTTCGGCGGTCAAAACGGAGTTCGGTAAATTCGGGACTATACTCGATAAAGTCCAGAAACAGCTCAATGCAGCATCGAATACTATCGAAAGCACCGGAGCCAGGACGAGGGCCATGGAGAGGAAGTTAAGAGAAGTCGAGACTCTTCCAGAAAGTGAATCGGGCGCACTCCTTGAACTCTCTGACGGCAAACTGGATGAAGCTGAGGAGACAGCTCCCGAAGAATAGGGATAGCAATAGTCGAGGATACCGACTCGATCGGTAGAATGGACAATCCTGTCATCATCGATCAATTGGACCTGCCAGGTGAATACTCTCTCACTCTGAATATAATTATTTGAATTTCACGAAAATTCTGTACAATAGGAACTTGCTGATAAATCAATGAACAGTTGGTGGGTCGAACCGGAGGGGGGAGTGTGTCCAGGCCGAACGGTCAGGGGATAAAAGGGGGCGCGACCTATGGGAATCAGTACGGAGATCGACAGGGAGTCCGGTCTCAGGATACATGTCGTCACAGGACGTCTGACGATGGAAGACCTCATCGGCAGTCTCGAAAAGGTCTATTCCAGGCCTGATTATGATCCGGCCATGAATGTACTATGGGATCTGAGGGATGCTGATTTCAGCGCATTCGTATCCCCTCAGATACAACAGGTGAGGGATTTCGTGACTTCGAACTGGGGTACCGAAGGAACGAGCCACGCCGCAATGGTCGTTTCCAGTGACGAGGCTTTCGGACTTATGAGGATGTACGAATTCTACCTGAAACAGAAATCGAGAAACGAAGTCCAGGTCTTTCGGGATTATGATGAGGCCCTCGACTGGATAACGAAAAAGTAGCCAGCCTGAAGGAAAGGAATAATATGCTGCATTCGAGGTCGTCGGCGACTTTGGTTGGGCTGGTGATTTTGTCAATGGTTCTCGCGCTGTTAGTGTTGCCGGGATGCGCCTCGCGGGAAGGCGGGAACGAAAAAGGAAATGAGGCATCGATGAACCGGATCGCCGAAAGATATGTCAGACTGACTCTGGCGCTGGGTCAGCATGACAAGATGTATGTTGACGCGTATTACGGCCCGGACGAATGGCAGAAAGAAGCTGAATCGGACAGCATGGGCCTCGCGGCGATCGGTTCCGAGACCGGAGAACTTCTCGCTGCCCTGAAAAACCTGAAAGTGGATGGAGATGACGAACTGCTCAGGCTGAGACACTCATTTCTCGCAAGGCACATCGAGGCGCTTGCCACATGGGTGAAAGTAAGGGACGGGGAACGGTTCTCGTTCGATCAGGAAGCCGAAGCCCTTTACGATTCGAAGATACCGACATACGATGAAAGCTATTTTGCGGAGACCCTTGCCGAAATCGACCGGCTTCTCCCACCGGGCGAGGGAAATGTCCAGGAGAGGCTGGAGAAGTACCGTGAGGATTTCATCATTCCGAAAGACAAGGTCGCTGAAATCTTTACGATAGTCCTCGAAGAGGCCAGGACCAGGACAAAGAAGTATATAGAGCTTCCCGAAGGAGAATCTTTCGAAGTGGAATATGTCACGGGCACTTCCTGGGGAGCTTATAACTGGTACAAGGGAAATGCCCGCAGCCTGATCCAGGTGAATACGGACCTCCCCACGTATATTGACAGCCCACTGGGCCTCGCTGCGCATGAGGGATATCCGGGGCATCATGTATATAACGCCCTTCTCGAGAAGAATCTTGCCAGGGAAAGGGGCTGGGTCGAGTACTCTGTCTATCCACTGTTCAGCCCTCTTTCTTTTCTTGCCGAAGGCACAGCCAATTATGGGATAGAGGTAGCTTTTCCCAGCGGTGAACGATTGGCTTATGAGCGCGATGTATTATACCCGTTAGCGGGAATCGACCCGGAGAGAGCTGATGAGTATGCGAGGATTCAGAAGCTGGCGAAGAAGCTGTCGAGGGCAAGGATCCAATCGGCGAGGATGTATCTCGATCAGAAGTGGACGAGAGAAGAGACGATAGACTATCTCTCGAAATACTCTCTTCTTTCAAGGGCCCGAGCCGGGAAGGTGATCGACTTTTTCGATGAGTTCAGGAGTTATATCATAAATTACTATGTCGGTTATGACGTAGTTAAGGAGTATATAGAGGGGATCGAAGGAACAATGGAAGACCCGGCCCTTCAATGGAAAGAGTTTGAAAAGCTTCTCTCAACACCCCGTGTTCCATCGGGCCTGAGCTGATTTACGGGAGTTTTTACTCATAAAATAATCCCGAAATAGTTAAAAAAGCTTTTAGAAATAATCATAAAAGGTGATATTATCCTCTATCTTCGGGTTTAACCGACGGATATTGTCGACAATCAGTTTTTATTGTTTACGCCAACTCGGGAGGTCGCGCCTTGGTAGAAGCTGCCAGAAGAAAACTCAATGAGTCAGCCGGAATGCGATGGTTCGCTCTGATCCTGATCAGTACGCTCCTGTTCAGTACTTACTGGTTCCAGGACTGTCTCGGTCCACTCAAGGGCCTGATGGAGTCTGAGCTGGGACTGAACAGTGATCAGTTCGGGCGTATCGCGTCTTCGACGACCTGGGCAAATCTTGCCCTGATGATCATCGTCGGTGGTATCGCTCTCGACAAATGGGGGATACGAAAGACCGGTACGTTATTCGGCATTCTGGCCGTGGCCGGAGCCGCTATCGTCGCCCTGGCAGCGAAAGGTGTGTTCGGGTCCGATGAAAGATCGACTATGATCTGGATGATAGTCGGGAGGATCCTGTTTGGCACTGGACTTGAGACCGTCTGCGTCATGGTCTCGCGGACGGTGGTGAAGTGGTTCAAGGGCTACGAACTGGCTCTCGCGATGGGTATCAACGTGGGGTTCGGCCGTCTCGGTTCTGCCGGCACGAACTTCTTCGGTGTCGAGATAGCGAACAACAGCGTGTTTACAGGTGTATCGTTCGCGGCGACGCTGATCGGCGTTTCGCTCATCTGCTTCCTTGTCTACCTGATCCTGGACGTCAAGTTCGACAAGGCGGCCGGTATCCAGGCGGGAGAAGGGGACGGAGACAAGTTCAAGTTCAAGGATCTCACCGATTTGATCACCAATCATTCGTTTATTTTTATCGCTCTTCTCTGCGTGGCGTTCTACTCGGCGGTATTTCCCTTCGTGCAGTACGCGCCTGACCTTTTAATCAATAAGTTCGGGTTTACATCGACACTGCCTGATATGGCGGGGTGGTCGTTTGTGGAGAAGTTCAAGGCCTTCTTCCAGAACGGGCCGAAGGTGACGAGCCTCATTCCTCTCGGGACGATACTCTTCACCCCGATCTTCGGTCGTCTGGTCGACAAGAAGGGCAAGGCCGCGACACTGATGATCATCGGTTCGCTTCTGCTCATTTTTGCCCATCTTTCGCTTTCGGTCTTCAACAATATAATTCTTGGTTACTTTGGTCTGTTAGCTCTGGGCGTCGCTTTTTCGCTGGTACCAGCCGCGATGTGGCCTTCGGTCGCGAAGATCGTGCCCGAGAACAGGCTGGGAACAGCCTACGCGACCATGTTTACCATTCAGAACTACGGCCTTGCCGCATTCTTCTGGGGGATCGGAAAGGTCCTGAACATGGTCAACCCCGCGATCGTCAATCAGATCAGAGATACAAGGGAAAGTCTGATAGCAAGTGGAATGAGCGGGAGTGATGTAGCTATGAGGATCGAGGAACTCAAGATTGCAGGGGAGATTCCTCCCTACAATTACACGATGCCTATTCTCATGCTCGTGGTCCTCGGCGTCATATCGATATTCCTTGCCTTCCAGCTCAAAAAGGCTGACAGGAGACAGGGATACGGACTGGAAATGCCTACGGGGCATGAAGGTTGATCGAGTAAATCGGATTGCTGCCTGTGTCTGTGTGGACACAGGATGAGATAACGGCCCGGAGAGCTTGCGCTCTTCGGGCCGTGGACTTTCATAGTCTGTGATGCTCCAGGGGCAGAGACAATGAGATTCGGGGAATTGTCGATCAGTGGAAAGTGGGCATGAAGACTTCCGGTAAAAGAGATCTTTCTCTCGATATCCTGAGGTCCGGCGCTATCCTGTATATCGTCGGGGTCTGGCATCTTCAGGAATATTCACCATCGTTCTCTTTCTCTAATGATATTACCTGTCTTATCACGGATGTAGTGCTTGCCCTGGTTTTCTATATTTCCGGATACGTGCTGTCCAGTCGTTATGATATTACCGGGTTGCCTGATCTCTTTTCCTTTTTCAGGAAGAGGATACTGAGGATATATCCCATGTATCTCGGGACGCTGGCCATCTTTGCAGTCATCCACCTGATAAGTCCCGGCGCTTTTCTGAGAGCATCGCTTCTCACAAATATGGTCACCGGCGAGAATCTCAAAACACTCTGGTTCGTCTGCCTCCTGTTACACTTATATCTGATGACACCTTTTTTTCTGTACAGGTTCAGCCCTGTCAGGATAATCGCATCATCGGCTGGATTATTCACACTTCTTGTCGTCATCAATTACGGAACCGGATATATTGATCTCAGGTTTGCCCAGTATCTTCCTGCTTTTGTCGCGGGAATACTGGTGGCGAGGGCCAGTGTTGTCGAGAATCTTCTGAAAAACAGGATTTTTCTGGTTCTTTCTCTGGTGCCCCTTACCTGTGGGTTTATCGCCTACTCCAGGTTTGACGGTCAATATTTCCGTCTCTTTATCTCAATCGGCTCTTTCCTGGCCTCTCTGGGTCTTCTTCTGTACCTCGGGCGATTGTTCAGCCACTTTTGCAACAGGAGGTTTGTCGGCTTTCTGGGTTATTCGAGTTATGCGCTATATCTTCTTCACAGGATCAGCTTTTCGACAGGGAAAAGGTTTTTCGCGCCGCAAGGTGTCGTCCCCTCGATCCTGTATTTTGTCGTGTTCATCCTGCCGGTGACTGTCATCATGGCCTATTATATTCAGAAGGCTTACGATCGTCTGATCGTAGATCGGTTTTCAGGTCGAAATTGAATTCAGATCCCCCTGGGACCCCAGGATTCTTTCCGTCGATCCGTGTCGGGGACTCTTTGATCCTCATCTTCCTTATTACCACTGAAATCAAGATACGATGAGACGGCCAGGATAAATCCGTTTCCCATCGAAGGGAGCATCGTGCCAGATGAGGCCCAGGCGAGATCGAGATTGAACGAGGAGAATCTAAACCCCAGACCCAGTCCGAGTGACATCCCATGAAATCCACCGATCGAGATCCCTGCTCTGAGAGGCATGAAACTGATTCTGCTGTATTCGCATCCGGTCGACAGTTCCGGGTCGTAGTCGGCTCCGGGAGTCGCGCGGAGCCGGAACTTGAGATCCGCTGCAAGAAGAAAGTCTCCTGCCTGGCGGGCAGCCCCGAGATTTAACTCCGGGACCAGAGTGGATACGAACGATTTCACGTCTCGATCTATTTCACTGGACTGAATGGTAGTCGAGTCGTCGGCCGTTTCGGCACTGAACGAGTCGACTGTGAAGATGTACTCGGAGAATTCCGTATCGACATTCCAGTTTATGAAGGACACCAGGTTTCTTACGCCCGCCGAGAATGTCCACTTTTCGCCGAAGAGTGAGGCGATCCCCACATCGAGTCCCAGTCCGGACCCGCCCCGTGCGGTCCGTATGAGGATCGATCCGTCAGCGTCTATGCCTGACATCGATGTAGTTGCCGTTGCTTCCGCCCTGCTCACGTTCATATAGGTTATCCCCCGGATATATTTGCAGTTCACTCCGACAGCAAGCTCACCCCAGTCGTATTTTCCAATATTGTATCCGTATGCGAGATTGAAATCGGCGTGGACGAATGCCTCGCCGTCGGCAAGGTCAGTATCGATCGTCTCGCCCATGCCGTTTCCAAAGAAGGCAAGGTCGACTACATCTCTGGACAGGCTGCCGGCAGCCGAGGCTTCCACCGTTGTCGCCAGGACCAGCGGACCTCTGGATAACGACAGGGTCGAGGCTGTGACGTTTCCTCTGAACTGAAGCCCTTCGTCCGGTATCATCGACAGGATATACTGCCGGTCTGATTCGCTGAGATTGGCTCCGTTATACTTTTCATAATCCGAGATGGAAAAGGTGTTGTTATCGAGAGCAGACCCGATCGCGAAGAGTTGGACTCGCAGCCAGGGCCGGTCCGAAAGGCCGAGGTTTCCAGGGCAGAGACCGATCGCGTCGTATCCCCTGGCGACAGCCGTATAGCTGCCGGCCATAGCTATCGACCTTGCGTCACACCATACTCCTGCCTTTATCGAAGGTCCCGGGAGGCTGGCCATCAACATGGTTGTTATCAGGAACAGTATCGATCCGTTACGTGACACAGCGCCGCCTTCCAGTGATCGTCATCATTCTTCTCCTATGGTCAGGATGACGTCCATATATGCTCTGACCGTGATCCAGTCGGTCTGGATCATTCTTACCGTCTCCCCGGCAGTGCCAGGGAACCATATCGACTGACCGATATAGATTCTTTCGTTTTCGAGGATCTGCAGATCGTCATGAGTCAGGTGAAACACATTTTCGCTGGTTCGCGCAGCCGAGACCAGTCCTTCGATCCCGATCTCACCGATGGATACCTCAATCGGCCCTATCGTAAGTTCGGGGTCATCAAACAGTGTCAGAGAATCGCTCGACATGAATATCGTCACATACACTTCCAGTGGGAGATGATTGATGATCGTTGTCGTGAGAGTGGCTTCTTTCATACGGTCCGTGAGATCGGAGAGGTCTTCAGCTTCGATGTCGGTATGGTTGATCTCCGATTCGAATTCTGTCTCACCTATGGCAAGTTCAAGAGGCGAGATGATCGATACAGACCCGGATACATAGCTGCCGGACGACACCGTCCCGCTTGAGATCCCGTCACCGACCATGGCGTGGCCGGTTATCGTTATATGCCCGGGAATCGGATCGAGCAATGCCTGGATATTACTGTCTGTGATCAATGTCTTTACCGGCGACTCGGGTGTTCCCGGCCGGACAGTGCCGAAGATGGTCAGTTCGGCCCCGTTATCCGCGCTGAGAAGGAGTTCGATCGTCGCGGGGAACCCGACAGCGCTTACTATATCCATCTCAAGAATGGCTCCTGTAAGACTGAAGTTCTCGAATCCATCGGGGATATCTACGACGACATCGGTCTGGCCGATCTCTACTCGTTCAGGTCCAGTAACACCGGCCATCGAGGAAAGCAGGAGTTCAGAGATGTTGATGTCCACGAGGAAGTTGTCCGTGGAGTCAAAATCGATCTGGCCCTCTCCGCTGGATGGTATATCGATAGTCAGGGATGCGGTGATCTGTTGCCCCTCTACACCGGCTGAGGGATATAGGACATACTCAGCCAGGCTCCGGGTGATCATCTGCGATTGCCCGGGGCTCAGCCCTGCAGATATGGACATCGGTGAGCCATCCAGTATCAGCCCGGGCACGGTGACATTAGCGAGGACCACCGTTCCTGTGCCGTTGAATATCCCGATCCGAAGTTCTCCCGAGATGATCGATGCGGAGACGATAGCGTCGTCCCCTCCGATATTGATTTCTTCAGAGAAGACCTTTGTCTGACCGGGGACAGCCGCTCTGGCCGAGGATACGCTCAAAGTCCCGGGAAAGTACGCTTCCACGAGGAGGCTTTTCCCATTGAGACTTTCAATAGAATCACCTGGTGTATGCATGTGAGCATCGAAAGAAAGATCGTTTGTGACAGTCATTCCCGAAAGGTCTATCATTCTCGTTCCAGTTTCGCCTTTGTCGAGTCCACCGGTGAATTCGATCGATGCTATCCTGAACCCCGACCCATCGTCGTCAATGTCGAGTATCAGTGTGTCGAGTGGGAGATCCAGTCTGTTGGTCACGCTGATCTCCATCATGCCGGATTCTATCACCGCTCTTTCTATATCCTGAAATAATGGAAAATCTTTGCCGGCATCCAGCGAAAGGGGGGGTATCAATCCTCCCATACCTATATAGTCAGCAAGCAGGATCTCCGACGATACTCCATCCGGAACAGAGATCTCGATGGTTCCCAGGACTTCGCTGAAGCTTTCGGAGAATCCCTCCACGGAAAGCCCCGCGTCTATCGTGACAGGAGAGATCTCCTCGCTGATGGTGAAGGAAATAGCACCCGTAGAATCATAAGCCAGAGCCTCTTCCGATATCCGGTCTATTATCTCGAGCATGTCATACTCATGATCGACCAGGGGAAGGGTCAACCCTATATCCCAACTGGGAGCTTCGGGGGTTTCGATCGAGCAGGACAACAGGGATAACTGGCAGATGAGAATAATAACGAGGGCTGAATCCCGATGGCGCATTCGGTGTGTCCTTTCCTGTAAAGCCGGGCGTCGATGGATCAACGATCCTGCGGCCGATGATTTTCAGCCAGATTTTCAGCAGCATCGAGTCTGGTAGCCAGTAATACTATTCGGCAGAAAGTCGACCTGGTTTACAATTATTTATTCCGTTCTGGGATTACGTTTATCTGCAGGACCGCTGATTCTCAGACTTACTTATAATTCTCCATAATTCTTTATGTTTCCTCATGATTGTGAATAGTTCTTGCGAATGTCCTTGTGAAATAATTTACGAGACAGGATTGGTAAAATCATAACTTGAATAATAACAGATAGATAGCTGGCTTTGCCTCGGGAAGGTGGAATCGTTCCGGAGGCGGCCGATCTGGTAATTGTGTAAATGACAGTAGGATACCTGATCAAGCAGAGCAGAGCATGAAATTGTTGAAATGCATGGTCGAGCACGGGTTATGTCGCAAAATGAGAGAGAGCGGGAAGATCTTTCATTCTCTTTTCAGGATGACAGGTATATTCATACTGTTTTATGTCGTTGCCGCCCTGCCGGCAGGGGCCGCTACGGATGACGGCACTATTCCGATACGTATTGACCAGTCAAGGGACTTTCTCTTCGCCCCGGTCACAGATCTGGCTATCCAGTCGATTCAATGTTCTTTTGATACGGTGAGAGTGGGCGATACCGGGATTCCTCTGACCGTTCGTCTCCAGAACCGTAGTGATATTCCTATAATTATGGATTATGTCTCGATTAACTTCTCCCTTTCGAGCGGGGGCGACCGTAATAGCGATTATTTTGTCACAACCCTACCGATAGCCAACGATACTATCTATCCGACAGATATAGTCTCATTTGATTTTCTCATCGATGTCCTTCCAGATGCTCTTATTGGAGAGATCGTCAGGATCAGCGCCTTTGCTGTGGGGGAGAGATCCGACAGCGGAGGGACAATCACAGTCGAGAGCTCGGATACACACAATATCCTCGACGAATTCGAGGCTGTCGCCTGGGACAACGATGACGGAAGTGAAGGCTGGCTGGATCCATGGACCGAGATCGGAGAATCTGATGGTCCCGATACCGGATTCGTCTTTATATCATCCACCGAACTTAGAATAGGCTCTGATCTGGTCTTTGATGTCGTCGGAATCGAGAGGGGAGCTGACCTTTCCGATATCGATGTTGCTACACTGAAATTCAAGTGGGCGTCAGATCCTCTCAACAAATTCCAGGGTCTGTTTCTGTCACAGATATCCGATGACGGAGGCGAAAACTGGGTCGATCTGGTTTCTATCGAGGGTGGCGCTTCGATGATAGCGGGTGAGGAAAGTCTCGATATCACCGAATGGGCAGGGGCAGAAACGAGGATCCGTTTTGTGACGAGCGACCTGTGCCAGGGCTTCATCTATATTGACGAAGTCGAGATAATCTTTGAGAAAGCTTCGGCAAGTTATGCCTGGGTAGTCCTGAACGAGGGTGGTCTTCAGGCATCGATAGCATTGCTGGATACCCGTTTTACTCCCGACCGTTCTGACGATTCCCTTATCGTGCTTCTGGAGAAGGAAACGACTTCTCTCGGCATCGTATACAGAGCCAACCAGGGTGTTCCTGTCGCCAGCATACAGTATGAACATGGCAGGGAGTACCGGCTCGTAATGCAGTACAGGAACCTGGAGGAATGGGAGTGGGAAGTGAAAGATTCAGAAAGAGGGTATTTCGCCTTCGAAGATATCTCCAGTGGATTTGGACGTGAATCGGAGCCCCGGTCCGGGCTGAAGGAATTCCTTCTGACAGAGACAAATATCGGTAACGAGGAGGATGACCCTGTCGATTGTGTAATAGGGGCTACAACCAAATCCGATCCTCCACCGTCATGGGATATCATGAGCGATCCCTGGTCAGATCCCGAAGTCGATGAAGGTAAGGTCGGAGAATTCGGAAGTATCATAGAGGGACTGACTCCGCCCAGGTGGATCCTTGATTGCAAGGATGGTGGAAAGGACTGGGAAGTCACGGGAAAAGCGGAGGCTGACAGGTCGTATTTCCATGAAATATGGTTCCGGCCCGATCAGGAATGGGAGCATGGAGACCTTGCCGATATCTATCTCCATTATGACGGTAATTCGCCGGAAAACTCGCTCAATGAATTTCATATGATATTCAGGATGGTGGACGACGATACACTGGGGCCGGAGATCTCGGATTATTCTCCGGAGACCATTCCGGAATGGAACGATATTTATATCACTACCCACATCTTCGATCCAAGCGGAGTCTATGATGACGATACGGACGAAGGAGGGCAGGGAGTATATATCATCTGGGACGATGATGGCAGTCTCCTGGACGGCTACAATGTGATGCAGATGTTCGCGATAGGAGGAGGGTATTTTCAGACTATCGGTTCTCTGGGATCCTATTCTGAAGGAATTGAGATACTATACAGGGTATATGCGTATGATGATGATAGCGATTCCGGGTCAGCCGACCGGAGCCAGTCCGTCAGCGAAGTGCATTCTGTCCAGGTCATTGGATCGAGTCCCGTCTATGAAACAGATTCTTCGATCTCACCTGACGAGATATATCCGGATATGCACGTAGACGGTTTTCAGTTGTTGATATCGAATCCCAATGCGGATGAAATAGTCCTGATGCCTGCCGTGTCTTATCTCACCCTCACCGACGGAGTCCTGGATGTTAACGTGAATCTGGTCAACGAGACGGTATTGAGGCCGGGAGTGAACGATTACACGATAGTCTTCGATCAGGCAGACATCCCGGAAGCTTTCAACGCTCCTGATACTGTAGAAGTCGATCTTCATCTTGAGGGGACCATCCAGGGATCATTGTTCTGGAGCCAGGATTGGACATTGTCCGAATCGAACCGGATAATTGTCGACGCGCAGACAGTCTTTGTCGAGGCCTATCCGCTTCCTTCTCCCGCTGTTAATCCGGGAGATCGTAATGCCGAGATGCTTCGTCTTAAAATAACGAACAAGGGGCTGGCAGATGTCCTGGTCGACAGTCTTGTCGTCGATAACCTTACTACGGGGACATTTACTGTGCCCGGAAACGATGTAAACTTTGAGACTCTTTATCTTTACAGACAGAACGAATCTATTGTTGCGGATCAGAGTCCTGCTGAAGGCGGAGTAGAAGATCTTTTGAAAAGCAGGCCTTTTGACGAGGACGATTCGCTGGCCGCGACTGCGGTCTTCTCCGATGGAAAGGCCGTATTCAGGTTGTCACAAGGGAACTATGTGTCGATCGGAGAAGAAGTCTATTACTATGTCACGGCGGATATCGATTCGTTTCTAGCCTGTGATGGAGATCTTCTCGATATTGCGGTGATGTCGACAGATTCGATCTTTCTTGCCGGTAACGGTATTGTCGAATCCGACCAGTCCATACTGAACTCCGAGGGAATTTCTGTCGTAGATGGTTTTGTGAACACACAGGCCGCGGTACTCGATGTCCTGCCGGACACTCTCTGGTCGGGTGTTTCGGAACAGCTGATCTTTGCTATTGAACTACCTTCCAACGGGTATGCTCCTGACCTGCTGACAGAGCTGGCCCTTCACAATTATGGAAGTGAAGCGGCAAACGCTATGATCTCGGATCTAATGCTATGGGTGGATGATGGAGACTATATCTTCTCATCCGATGAAGATGAACAGGTTGGGGAACTGGTATTCACGGGAGGCGTCTTCGTGATATCGGGGATCTCGGTGCCGGTTGTAGGGTCCAGATTGTTATTTGTCACATCGTCATTCGGTGGGGATTTTTTGAGTGAACTCATGGTCCGGATCGGGTTGCCAGTCAATGGAGCGACCTATGTGTCAGGAAACGAAGGGCCGATCAACATGGAGATTCTTTCTCCAGTATCACAGGTCCTGCTGAAAAAAGAGTTTCTGGCCGTGTCGATCATGTCGAGGGCTGGTCCCGAATATTTCTATAATCCCGGTGACCGCGCGGTCGAACTTACGGGGTTGTCCATGGAAAACAGTACATTGTCGTCACTCATTCTGGAGTCGCTGTCTCTTCGTGGAAACACCGATATGTTCGAATGTGTGCCGGGACAGGAAATAGACCTCTATCTGGATGATGGAGATATGGTGCTCGACACAAGCGATGATACCTGGTTGATCTCGTCCACGATGTTGTCGGGTGTCTGTGAATTTTCCGGGTTGGATACCGGGATAGAGCCAGGAGATCAGATCGTTCTTTTCGCTGCAATCGATGTCGATTCGTTTCTTACGCCTGATGGGGATACTTTGTCGATTCGCCTCGAATCAGCCGGGGATATAGTAATATCTTCGGTCGCTGAAAGTGATTTCTCGGTCGAGGGTGAATTCCCTCTCGCACCGGAAATCAGCCCTGTCTCTGACGGGATGATGTCGTATCAGCTTGGAGTATATTCAGGATCTGACAGCACCATGACCGGACGGTTAAAAGATATTCTGGCAATGGAGATCGTAGTGCCCGGAAACGGTTGCCGGGACGATATTCTGGAATCAGTCAGAGTCATAAATATTGGTACCGCACGCGAGAACCATATAGAGACCTTGTGGTTGTGGAGAGACAACGGCGACGAAAAGTTCTCGGCGATCGACGATATCAAGGCTGGGTCGATGATTACGGATGATTTCAGGGAATTCATCGTGGACGGGTTATCGGAACCTGTCTCCGGTGATGGGAACAGTACATTCTTTATCACTGTCGATCTGAATGAAGGATTTACCTCCGGGGCAGACATATGGCTGCAGATACCGGTGAACGGAATCTCGATGTCATCGGGCAATGACGGCCCGATAGATGAGAGCATGACGACCGGGCAGGGAGTAGTCATACCGGTCCCCGACAGGGTGACGGTATATTCGAGCCTTCTCGGGAACAAACGTGTCCGGTGCGGTGACCGGAACATCCTGAATATGGTTCTCGGAGTCTATAACAGTTATTCGGATGACAAGATGCTTAAATCGTTGATACTTCTCAAGGAAGGAACGTCGTTTATTGACGAGATCGAGCTGGTCCAGGCCTGGGCGGACGCCAACGGTAATGGCCTCTTTGACGTGGAGAACGATCTCCTTCTCGAAACGGTCGATCCTGAAGGAGCAATAATAATATTCGATGGCCTAGACCTGGCTCTTGGTTCGTTCAAGAACAGCCTGCTCTTTATTACCTACGATCTTCCCGGACAGGGTGTCCGCGATTCGGTCTCGATCGACTTCAGTATTTCCGACAGGGCTTTCCTCGAATTCAATGATGATGCGATAAAGGTGGAGGGTGTGTTTCCTCTCGAATCGGCAGGCACGGATTACACTGATGGAATGAAAGTATCGCAGATATCGATACCCTCTCTGACTGAGATAATGGTTTCTCCTGATGATGAGGATGTCTTCGCCTATTCTCTTACAATCCCATGTAACGGGTCGGAGAATGACATATTGAGAAACATTTCGTTCGAGAACGAAGGTTCCGCTCTTGTCGGAATGGACGTAGGTTATCTGCGGTTATGGAGAGAAACCGGTGGTTCAAGCCCGGGTTTCGACGAGGGCGAGGAGGAACTGATCACTTACCTGTCCTGGAATGGCAGCAGTTGGAGCTCCTTCTCAGGACTGGATGAATATATAGGCTGCGACGGGCTCTCTCTCCATGTGACGGTGGATATCACAGCCACCGCTTCAGATGGAAGAATATTGATGCTCGATGTGCCGGCAAATGGAATAGAGGTAGCTTCGGGCAACGATGGACCTATAGACGGGTCGCTCGGTCAGCCTGTACGGGTCGTCATTACGACCGATCCTCTTGTGGCTGGATTCGAAAGCCTTTTGACTGTGACTTCTGGTCAGGAATTCGATCTGGGATTGAGAGTGGCCAATGTTGCCGACTCTACCATTGTGGCCATCAGGCCATCGGGGTTCGACTGGTCCGGGACAGGATCGATCATAGTTGAATCAGGTCCTACCCCTGGATTTATCGATCTTTCCGGACAGGAGGACAGCATGTTCACCTGGTCGATGATTGCCGGAACCCCCGGTTTCATCATCTTCGAGGGGATGGTGGAAGGGGAGTACGATACCGAAAGTATGATCAGCCGTTCAGACACACTGTTTATCCAGGGTGTACCCGGCGGATTCAATATGACTCTGGACGATCTGGCTCCGGTCAGTCTTAACAGGGGGACGACGGATGTCGGGATGATCGAGTTTACGATGATATACAGCGGCTCATGCCTGCAATGCGCACCCATCGATCTGGGATCGGTCGAACTGATCTTTAAAGACGCGGCAGGTCAGCCACTGGGAGTGAGTGATATAGCTACCGTTGTCTATCTCCGGGATGAAGTAATGCTGATCGCGGATATCAATACGACAGATATCGAGGACTCGGCGGTCACGCTTGTTCCCTTCGATCGGGTGATGATCGAACCGGGAGGGATGAGGACTTTCAGGGTGTATATCGATGTCGGGCCCGAAACGAGCGGAAATGATTTCAGGATATCCCTTGGCTCGGCTTCGGCATTTGATCTGATCGATCATAATACGGGAATAGCTGTGGAGATCGGTGGAATAGAGTTCCCATGGACGACGAACGCGGTGGATATCAGAGAGCCCGCACTGGAATTATCAGTCGGTATGGATGGTATCGCGCCGGAAACGATCAACAGGGGCCAGGAGGATGTCCGGGTGTTCAGCCTGGTCCTGACAAACGTGGGGAGCAGTTCGGGAGCGGATATCAGTATCTCCTCGATATGTTTCGAGGTGGAAGATATATTCGGCAGTTCAACGGAAGCATCCGGGATATTCTCGGAATTCCATCTTCAGGACGGACCGGGTTATCGTTACTGCACGGTGTCTGCCTTTGGAGCTTCCCAGGATATAGAGTGTGTATTTCAGCCTGAGATCGTCATCTCTCCAGGGATGCCGCTTGTCCTCGATGGATATGTCGATCTTGTGTCTCATCCTGCCCCTGAGGGGTTCAGGCTGGTACTCCAGGATTCACTATGTATAGGCGCAAGGGACGCCAATTCCGGCCAGACGGTGACGGTACGAAGTGATCAGGCTGGAGGATATGATTTTCCGATGGATTCGGGAGGAACAATGATCCTGAACCCGCTGACCGGGCTTTCGGTGTCCGGTACGTCTATGTTGCCGGATGCTGTCACAGCATCGTCCGTAGATGTAGACGCTCTTAATGTAGTCATTCGACATACAGGCAGCCAGGAAGAGTCGAGTGCCTTGCTGAGATCGCTGTCAATAAGGCTGCTTGACAGTTCAGGTTCAGGAATCCCATGGAATTCCACGATCGAGGGGTTGAGATCGACGGCGGGAGACAGTGTCGCAGGAGAGGTCTATCCGGCCGCTGGAGACACTTCTTCATACATGACACTGGTTTTTCCAGGCGATCTGCAAGTATCTCCGGGAGATTCGATCGATATCGATATCTCGGTCGATCTGGAAGGTGAATCCCTGCCCCCTGACTTTCAGATGCAGGTAGCACAGAGTGGGATCGAGGCATATGACGCTACTTCAATGGAAAGGTTTATTTCCGTTCAGGGCGAATTTCCTCTTACAAGCGGAATAGCTGAAATAACGCTGCCAGCAGACGGCATCACGTTCGGGGCGGGATCGATCATGCCGTCAAATGTAGTGCCTGGCGAGAAGGCCGGGTTGTTCAAACTCAGATTCTCAAGAGACTTGTCTTCGGAAGGTTCTCATGTGATCGTATCAGGATTCGATATCGAGTTCGAAGACAGATACGGAATACCGATAGATCCTTCAGCAATAATAGAAGACATCATTATAGAGAACGAAGGAACTGATGTCGGATTGACGATGGAGATCGTCTCGGGTACTACCAGGATCAGTCTTGTCGATCCGGTCATGGTGGAGAAGGGACAGTCCATTGTCCTTGACATATCAGCAGGAATATCAGAATCAACATCGATCGAGGCTCTGCGGGCCGAGATCCCGTCGGTATCGAGCATCGTATGTGTGGATGGTGTATCGGATGAGTCGGTGGCTGTATCGTTGGAAGAAGGCTTCGCATTACCCTTCATATCGGGTATGGCCGCTGTCATCGCCGGGGAGACGGAAGCTTCGTTCTCGAATTATCCGAACCCTTTCATTGCAAGCCAGGAACAGACAAGGATAACGTTTTTTCTTCCATCAGAATCCGAAGTCTCTCTCGAGGTCTATACGATAACGGGGAAACTGGTTAAAAAGATAATTGACAACGAGAGCATGATGTCCGGGCTCCATCAGGATATATGGTGGGATGGCAGGAATGGTCGGGGCGAAAAAGTATTGAACGGTGTCTATTACCTGGTCCTGAAAACCGGAGCGGGTGGGAGTGAGAAAGTATTCAGGAGAAAGGCAGCACTGGTACGCTGATGAACCGAATATTCAGAATAATCATCCTTTCTCTGGTAGCGATGGCCGCAATAGCGCTACCGCGTGTACTGGTCGCTGAAGATGGGACGGGTGGGACTGTAAGTCCATTTGCCCTTGGAGCAGGAGGAAGGAACACGGCACTCGGCGGAGCCTCAGCTGCCATCTGGGGAGGGTCGTATTCCCTCGTCTGGAACCCGGCGGGGCTCGTTTCCGTGGAGAGGGGCGAACTGGCTCTGTTCCATACTCCCCTGTTCGACGGCGCATGTTCATATTCAACGGCCCTGGTATCATGGCCACTTCTCGATGCTGGTGTGATATCGGCTGGAATAATGCATCTCAAAATAGGTGATATCGAAAGACGTGACTCTGACAATATGTTGGAAAGCGGTGATCTGTCGAACAGGCAGACCAGGTACATCCTTGGTTTCGGCAGGACCATTCACGGAGGACTTTCGGCAGGGATCAGTCTTAAGCTGGACAGGTATGCCCAGGGTGAATACAGCGCCAACGGATTCGGGATGGACGTGGGCCTTGGAATACGGAGAGAAATCAAATCGCCACTGGTCGATGGTATGGCCGCGGGAATCAATTTTTTCAATATTGTGGAGCCTGTCTATACGATCGTCAGTGAGGAATCGGGCGATCCTTCAGGGGCCCGGGGCGGGATCGCCATGTGGCGTTCGATGCCGGGAAGTCTGGACGATCGGTTTCTCTTTACCTCCGATCTGGTAAAATCGAGATACAGCGAGACCGGGTTGCATGCGGGAGTCGAATACAGTATAAGCGGAATGTTTGCGGTACGGGCAGGGTACGACGCGGGGAACGTCACGCTTGGTGCCGGGTTCCGGGTTCATACAATCGAGGTGGACTATGCTTTCAGGGATTCCGATCTCGAGAATTACCACCTGTTCTCGATATTGTATGGATACGGCGAGACGAGCAGCCAGAAGCTTGCCAAACGCAGAATAGCAAGAGATGAGGAAATTCAGAAAAAACTCGTTTTTGAGACGGACAGGTATGAGACAGATCTGATCTCATCTTCAATGGAAAGCGGTAGAAGGGCACTTGAAAATGGCCATTATAACAAGGCCACGGGATATTTCGAGGCAGTCCTGCTCTGGGACCCCACCAATACCGAGGCAAGGGATTGTAGAACCAGGGCTGATGCTCTCACCCATATTAAACGTGCGGACTCGCTTTTTGTCGGTCAGATGTACTCGGAAGCATTGTTCGAATACAGACTTGGCAGTCAGCATTTCGATCACGAAGAGATCGACAGTCGGATCGAAGCCTGCGAAAAATCGATAGGGGAAGCCGAGAACAGCAGGGCTATTCTTGACAGGATGATCTCACATTCACTTGAGCTCTATACAAGTCGGCAGTGGGCTGATGCTTCACGGGCGTTCGAAGAGATCCTGGTGATCGACCCCGGTAACAGTATAGCGAATCAGTACCGTGAAAAATCAATACTCAGGAACAGGGAGTATTACGATTCACTTATCAGGAGAGTCGAGCAGGCAGTTTCCCGAATGCATTACGAAGAGGCCGCAGAGCTTGTTCACACGGGGCTGGAGAATTTCCCCGGGGACAATATCCTGATCTCGCGATTATCCGATATCGAACGATTGAAGAGAAGAGCCGGGGATAAAGTCCCTGCAGGGGCTGAAGTGGCCACACTGAAGCCCGCATTGTCTTCAGCGATGATCGAAGGCCTGAGGCCGGACTACGAAAAGGGAGTAGCCTCCTTTACCGGCGGGCAGTACGAGAAGGCTATCGATTCCTGGGAAAAAGTCTGGAAGGTGTGGAAGGGCTTCGAGAAGGTAGAGGAATATCTTGTCAAGGCGTACCAGTTCAGGGGCATGGATCTATATACCGATCACAGCTATGAAGAAGCGCTTGAAGTATGGCAGAAGATCCTTGTGATAGATCCCGGGAATGAAAAGGCTGCGAGGTATATCAGGAGGACCAGGGAAGAGATGGGCCTTCTTGAAAGAACGAGAGGATGACAGTCAGCGGTGTGATATGAAAGCAATAAACCTGAAATTTCAGATCACTCTATTCGTGCTCCTTCTCATTGCGGGACTTGTCACAGCTTTTTCGCTGACATCCGCTCGTGTTCAGCGGACGATCCTCCTTGAGGAGGTAAGACAGAAAGTGGTACTGCAGGGAAGGAACCTGGCACTGAACTACTCCAAACCCCTGCTCCATAAAGATCCCGAATTTGAGCTTCATCCACATATCCGGAAAGTCCTCTCGGGCGACAGAAATATCAGGTCGGTCGTGGTCGTGGACAGGGAAGGGAAAATCAAGGGGCATCGTGACATGAAGATGATAGACGTTCAGTTCAGGGATGAGACTGGATTCGCGACGGTCGGCGACATGTCAGGACTTGCTCCCGATGAATCTCTGAAGATCCGTGATGATATTCTGCTGGTGTCGACTCCGATAACGGATCAGGAGGAGACTATAGGTACGGTGTTTATCGAGTATTCGACTGAAGGGATGATGCAGACTCTGGCAGAAGGAAGAAAACGGATTATGAGAATAGGACTGATTGCGCTGGGGGCTGGTGCTTTGATGTCCCTGCTTCTGGCAATTCTTATAGCCAGGCCAGTCAATCGCCTGACCAGGGGAGCCGAGTTGATCGGCCAGGGACGTCTGGATACAAGGATAAGAGTAAAGTCGGTCCGGGAGATGAATGTGCTGGCAGATACGTTCAACAGGATGGCTTCCAGTCTCGAGGAAAACCGTGATGTCATGAGAGAGAAGGAGCGTCTCGACAAGGAGCTTGAGATCGCGAGATCGATTCAGCAGACTCTTCTTCCCTCTGATATACCCGAGCCCGAAAGATATGATATCGACGCATATTACAACTCCGCGGAACTTGTGGGGGGCGATTATTACGATATCATCCCATTGGAAAATAACCGGATCATGTTCGTAGTCGGCGATGTCGCCGGCAAGGGAGTGCCGGGTCTGGTAGTGATGGCGATGGTAAGGATGATGGTCAGGGACCTTGCCCAGCGGGGTGAAAACCCTGCCAGGCTGCTCAGGCATCTGAATACTCTTTTGTTGAGAGATGTTCGTAATAATCTTTTCCTGACCATGTTCTGTGGTGTCCTTGATCTCGGATCGAACGGTTTCTTCTGGGCCAGCGCGGCTCATATGCCGCTGGTCTACTTCAGGGGACGGGACGGGAGTGTGCGGATGCTGGGGACGAAAGCCAAACCTATGGGGATCTTTCCGGATGAAGTATTCAATAAAGGTCTCAAGGAATATCAATTGACGTTTGAGCCTGGGGACCTGCTCCTGCAGTACACAGACGGATTAAACGAGATGCGCGACCGGAAAGGCGACGAATTCGGCCTGGAAAAGGTCGAGGAGATAGTAAAAAGTGTGGCGTCCAGGGGGGCAACGGATCTGCTTGCGACCCTGAAAGAGAGCCTTGATGAATTCAGGGGCGAAGTGCCCCAGAGCGACGACCTGACGCTATTGGCATTGCGGATGCGACAGTCCGTTGAAACAGGTGTCTCGTCGGACAGGAATGAGGATCACGGGAAAGTCAGCACCGGAATCCATGACCGGAGTAGTGTATAGCGATGATACTCGAAAAAATCGATTTAAAATCATCGGAAATAACCGTCAGTTGCGGTGCCGGGTCATACCTCGATTCCCTGGGGAGGGTCACAGGTGTGATCCTCCTGTCGATCGAATCAGGATTTGATTCGCTCCGCCTTGTCAAATCAGGACGATGCGATGATTCGATCAAGCCCGTTCTCGATCTGATCCTGTCGAATAATCCATTCGTCAATATAGTTGAGTCCGAAAAGAATGAATCAGACCGGATCGACAGTCTGAAGATATGTGATCATCCACAGATCTCGGTCATTGGAGAAGGCTCCGGACATCTGTACAGGATCAGAGCCAGCGTGACGGTCGAAGGGACTAATTTTGCCTCCAGGACCGCCGGCATCATCACCGGGATCCTCGGTTTTCCCGGATTCATGTCGTTCGGAATGAGATTAGCCTCTTATGAACTTCTCATGAATATATCCGAGCACGGACACGGTCCCGGGAAAAACAGGTGGGTCGATCTTATACTGGAAAAGAGAGAGGACAGCCTTTTTATGACGATTATCGATGATGGTCCCATGTTCGATCCCACAATAGGCATTGATTTCGATCTGAAAAAATATCTCGGAAGCGGAAAGAACAGAGGCCTTGGGTTGATAATGTTAAAGAATATGAATCAGAAGATGACTTATGCGAGAGAGAACGGGAAGAACATGATTGTCATCAACAGCATGGTGGCAATCGATATTCCAAAGGGAAAGGAGAACGGAATGGCAGCTTTGAAAATTGATGAGGGAATACCCGGAGCGGACGGAATAAGCGAGATCATGATTAGGGGGGAACTGGATACGAAGGGAGCACTCAGACTCGAGGAATTGATGAACGATCTCATAAGTAGGAAAATCTACAAGACCGTTCTCAATTTCAGGGATGTCAGCTTCGTTTCAAGTGCGGGTGTCGGTATGCTTCTGGGACTGGTCTCGTCACTGAGGAGAGAGGGCGGCGAAGTATATCTCTCCGAGCTGACGAACAAGGTAGAATCCGTATTCAAATTACTTAACCTGGACGACTATTTCAAGGTCATCACGGGACAGAGCGGGAAACTTTAGGCCGATGATATTGTCATCGAGATATTGATCCCAGCGTCAGGACAGATCATGGAAGTGATGAGTAAATCAACTGAGACAGACAGAGCCACAGACGTGCCCTCGATGCTCGAACAGGAGCTCGAGAGGAAAAACATGGCTTTCGAGGCTCTTTTCAGGCTGATGGAGAGGATCGGCACGACACTCGATCTGGAGACCATAATACGTCTGTTTCTGATGACGCTGGCCGGGCAGCTGAGCCTCGATCAGATCGCTTTTTATCTGGCATCCTCGAAAGAAAATCTTTTCAGGGTTTATTACTCTCTGGGGATCAGTACGGGAGAGTTGCCTCCTGCAATAGCAAGATCCTCATATATCGTCCGGACTCTTGGGAAAAAGCTCGACCTTGTAGAGATCGGTGAACCGTCTGATCTGGCGGCGTGCGCCGACCCTTCAGACGATGAGGCATTGTTCTCGATGAACGGATTCAGTTACGCATTTCCACTTATCGGAAAAACGGGTGTGCAGGGTATAATCCTCATGAGCCGGAAGATCGACGGAAGCGGGTTTACAGAGTTCAACAGAGAGATCCTTCATGTTCTGACGAGATCGGCAGCCATGGCTGTCGGCAACGCGATGCTGTATAACGAAGTCCTGGTGTCGAATATGGAAATGGAAGATTTCGCAAGGGTAAAGAAGGAATTTCTCTCCCACACGTCGCACGAGCTCAGGACCCCCCTGACAATCCTTAAGAGTTCTCTGTGGTCTATCGAAGAGAAAAAAGGTAATGACGGTGTACTGATGGAACTCGCCTGCAAGGCGGTTACTCGTCTTAGCAGCATGGTAGACCAACTGTTGTCACTGAACGATGTCGGGATTAACGCGTCATCGCTCAACCTTGTCCGCACAAATATCCTGCAATTGCTGGAATCGTCTTTTGTGGAAAGGATCTCCGAGATCAGTGAGATGGGGGTCACCTTCAAACTGGACAAGATGAACACTCCTGATGACCTGTTTATAGACGCTACGAAGATGAGGATTGTCTTTAAAAGCATCATTGATAACGCGGTCAGTTCAGTAGAGAGTGGTGGTAGTATCTACCTCAGTGTTTCCACAAGGACTCTCTCCCCTGATGAACTGGAGGGTGTGGAGATCATCTGCAGTGAATACCGCAAGGAATATCCCGTCGATTCTTCTGCGCCAGATTCACATGAATCTGAATATTCAGAAGATATATCGATCGGAGTTGGAAAAAGAAACGGAAATCCTGTCGATGAGTGGGTGGTGATCAGGGTGAGGGATGACGGTGTGGGTATACCGGAGGAGGAGATAAGGACTCTGAGTGAACCATTCATGAGAGCGTCGAACTCGAAGATGGCCGATGTGAAAGGGTTGGGGCTCGGGCTCTCGGTCGCATCGAAGATCATCTACTCGCATGGTGGTAGATTCTACTGTAGCAGCGAAAAAGGACGAGGAGCTGAATTCTCGGTCTGGCTTCCGGTCTCCTATAAAAAAGATAAGAATCAAGACGGAGGTTAAGATGGAAATAAAAGGTTTGATCTTTCATTCAAGGAAAGAGTTTGTCGTCGAAAATTTCGGTGAGGAAGGATGGAATAATGTCGTAGCTTCACTTTCCAGAGAAGATCAGGCACTACTCGATGAAATCATCCTCACGGCGAAATGGTATCCGTTCGAAGTGGGTGAGAGACTCGATAAGGCTATCGTCGATATACTCGGAGGTGGAGACGGCCGCATATTCAAGAAGATAGGGGTGCAGTCGGCTCAGAGGAGTCTGACCAAGGTCCATAAGACTTTTCTGACACCCGGCGATCCACAGGCCTTCATGAAAAAATCAAGTATTATGTACAAGTTCTACTATGACACGGGATATCGTGAATATCAGGAGACTGGTCCGAATTCCGGCGTCATCACCACCTATGAAGCAGAGACCTTTTCACATCCCGACTGCCTCACTGTCATCGGATGGTATGAGGAAGCTCTGAGGATGTGTGGGGCCAGAAGAGTGAAAGGAGTAGAAGAAGAATGCAGGGCAAAGGGTGGAGATGTATGCCGTTACAGGTTCGGCTGGGAGATCTAGGCGGGGCATGTCCTGACCGGGACTGAACTGGGGGCAGTCAGTCTTTCAATTGTTTTTATCACCTCTCATGATTCAGTTTATCATTTGCTTAAAAACCTTGATTTGTGGCAAGGGATTGGTCTAGACTCTCCGGGCTTGTTCTTTAATCCTCCCCCCTTCCTGCCGGAAGCAGGGGGTCAGCCCGAATGATCGGAGTAAGCCATGCGCAGACCTCTTTTCCTGACTATCCTGGCCGTGATGATAGTGCTTTCCTGTGCTCAACAGGTCGGCACCGGCAATCCCATGTTGTCGGAGTTCGATACGCCATTCGGCGTCCCTCCTTTTGAGGAGATAAAAGAAGTACATTATATTCCTGCCTTCCAGGAAGGGATAAGATTACAAAATGAAGAAATAGCGGCGATAGTCAATGATCCTGAATCACCGACTTTCGAGAATACGATTGCGGCGATGGAAGGTTCAGGAACCCTCCTGAACAGGGTCTCCAGTATTTTCTTCAGCCTGAACTCTGCCAATACGAATGAGGAGATGCAGGCTATAGCTAAAGAGGTAGCACCACTTCTGGCCGCTCATGGCGACAACATTGCTCTCAACAGTGAGCTTTTTCAGAAGGTCAAGGCAGTATATCTTCAGAAGGATGATCTGCGATTGACCACAGAACAGAACAAGGTGTTGACCGATTATTACAAGAACTTTGTCCGGGGTGGCGCAGATCTGAATGAGGAAGACAAGGCGGGGCTTCGCGAAATAAACCAGGAATTGTCAGTCCTTGGCCTTCAATTCGGTGAAAATGTGTTAAAAGAGACCAATAAATTCGAATTGATCATCGATGACGAAATAGACCTTGCCGGGCTTCCCGAAGCCTCGGTCATCGGAGCCGCCGAGGCGGCCGCCAGCAGAGGCTATGAGGGCAAGTGGGTTTTTACGACTTCCAAACCCAGCATGATCCCATTCATCCAGTACGCCGATAATCGTGATCTGAGAGAAAAGATCTACAAGGCCTACATAAACAGGGGTGACAACGACGACGAGCTCGATAACAAGAATATACTGTCTCGTATAGCGGCTCTAAGAGTCAAAAAAGCCAATCTTCTCGGGTATGAGACCCACGCCCATTTCATACTCGAGCAGGGAATGGCAAAGGATCCGGCGAATGTCTTTATCTTCCTCGACAAGATATGGTTGCCGGCTCTTGCAAAAGCCAAGGAAGAAAGAGCGATGCTGCAGAAGATGATCGACGATGAAGGTCATGATTTCAAACTGCAGAGTTGGGACTGGTGGTATTACTCTGAAAAGGTAAAGAAGGCCATGTATGATCTCGATGAAGAGATGATCAGGCCCTATTTTCAGCTGGATAATGTAATCAGTGGCGCTTTCACTGTTGCAACCAGACTATGGGGAATCACTTTCGAAGAGCGGACAGATATTCCCAAGTATCACCCTGACGTCAGGACCTTCGAGGTGAAGGAAGCAGACGGAACACATATAGGTATACTGCTTGCAGATTACTTTCCCAGAGAGAGCAAGAGGGGTGGAGCCTGGTGTGGCACCTACAGGCAGCAGTGCAGGCTGGGTGGCAAGATGATCACTCCTGTAGTCAACAATGTCGGCAACTTTCAGAAACCTACGGCCGATAAACCTGCGTTGCTGACCTGGGATGACGTCCTTACTCTTTTCCACGAGTTCGGGCATGGTCTTCACCAGCTTCTGTCGAACGGGACATATCCTTCGGTGACGGGAACGAATGTCGCGACAGACTTCGTCGAATTACCTTCACAGATCATGGAGAACTGGGCAGGTGAGCCGGAAGTGCTGACGATGTATGCTACACACTACGAGACGGGAGAGGTCATCCCCGACGAACTGGTCGCGAAGATGAAGAAAGCCAGCAAGTTCAACCAGGGATTCGCTGTGACAGAGTATCTGGCCGCGTCCTACCTGGATATGGACTGGCACACGTTGAGAGATGAGGTCGAACAGGATGTCGATGATTTCGAGACCGCCTCACTCTCGAGGATCGGACTTATTCCGGAGATCATCAGTCGTTACAGGAGTACCTACTTCAGGCATATCTTCTCGAGTGGTTATTCCGCCGGGTACTTCAGTTACATGTGGGCCGAAGTCCTCGATGCCGATGCTTTCCAGGCGTTCAAGGATGTTGGCATATTCGACCAGGAACTGGCGCAGTCGTTCAGAGTGAACATACTTGCCGCCGGTGGTTCCGACGACCCGATGACCCTTTACATGAAGTTCAGGGGCAAGGAGCCCGGGATAGAGCCTCTTCTGAAGAAGAGAGGCCTGATCTAGGTTCAGGGCTTTATGCATCAGAGAACGAAGGGGGCTTCCCGGTCAGTCCGGTCGGCCCCCTTTTATTACGGGCACGGATGGAGTGGCAGGTGAGCCGGAGAGGACGATGGTGGAATGAACGAAGAAGAGATTCAGTTACGGCCCTTTGTAGAAAAAGATAGAAGATCTCTTATAAGACTCTGGGAATCCTGTGATCTCGTCGTTCCGTGGAATGACCCTTCGAAGGACATCGATAGAAAGCTCCGGGTCGATCCCGATCTTTTGCTCGTGCTGGTCCGGAGATCAGGTGATGACAGGGAAGGAGGGGAACTGGTTGCTTCAGTGATGGGAGGATACGAGGGGCACAGGGGGTGGATCAACTATCTCGCTGTCGATCCCCGGCACCGCGGCAGGGGATATGCCCGTACAATCATGAAAGAGATCGAGGAAAGGATCAGGGCAAAAGGATGTCCCAAGATCAATCTTCAGGTGAGAGAGAACAACAAAGCGGCAATCGATTTCTACAAACACTTCGGCTATGCTGACGATCATTTAATAAGTCTCGGAAAAAGACTGGTCGATGACGGGAAAAAAGGTTGATCATGCTGGAGAGATCATCCTCCATGTGCCAGATGGAAGACAACCACTTTCGAACCGCTTTCCAGTTCGTATGAATCATAATCTTCTTCCGGTATGAGAGTCTCGTTCACAGTTACTGTGATCAACACGTAGTCGTAGCCCATCTCATCGAGCAGATCCTGGACCGTCATCCCTTCACGCCATTCAAGCTTGTCCCTGTCATTGACGGTTATCATTTCTCATACCTTCCCGCCTGTTGTCAGCGCTATTGCTGTGTTGGCCTGAGCGGCAGCAGCAATAGCTACTCGCGCCCCACAGAGGCCGATCTCGGGATCGGATCGTTCGTCCCCGACGATATAAATATTACCCGAAGTCCTGATCTCTACCGACGCACTTCTGCCGATACCTGCGATGCCGCTTACCCCGATCACCGGCCTGGCAGGGTATGCGGAACACCATTTTTCCAGAAGCCAGTGCTTATCCTCGGCCCTGTCAAAAGCCTCTATCAGTATCTGGGCATCTCCGAATATTTCGATAAGATTATCGGCTGTAAGCCTTGTCTGGTGCAGCTTCAGATGGATAGCCGGGTTGATGGCGCGGAGATGGTCGGCGAGTGCTTCTACCTTGACTCTGCCGATATCTTTCTGGAAAAAATGTTGCCGGTTGAGATTCGATTCTTCAACGACATCATGGTCGGCAAGGATGAGGTTTCCCGCTCCCGATCTTGCCAGGTAAACGGCTGTGTTGGATCCTATTCCTCCACATCCGGCTATACCAATAGTCGCGGAAGCGAGCTTCTTCGTAGAGCCGGGAACGTTTCTTTCAAAAATGACGTTTTCCATATCCATGACCTCAGAGTCTTGTGAACATGCTCATCCCTGAACGGCCGCCGGAAATCGAGACGGCTGCCAGAAAACAGGCGGCCAGCTCAAAACCGATTTATTCCTGATCGTCTTTAATGATCTCGACGAGTTCGGGAAGGTCGATCCCGAGTTCTTTCAGGCGTTCGATCTTCGGAACACCGTTTCTCGTCCAGCCCCGTCTGTCATACGCCGCATCGACTACCTTGTTGTACT
>JAHOYU010000043.1 GCA_019038625.1 Candidatus Latescibacterota bacterium
GCACTATATCATCTCGAGGGTGAAAGAGCCGAGCCTGTATTTGCACCGGCTATGGAATTTCCTATGGAAACCATTGTCGAAACACCTGCAGCTCATGAGTTCGCTTGCCGTCCGTCGTATGTAGTGGCGGACGATGGTGTGACGGGCATCAACACACCACGGCTGCTGCCGCTAGAGTCTGGTCTTCGTTCCGCTGGGTATCACGTTCACTTGGGATGTGGTCAACTATCAAATAGTTTCACAGCGCGTCAACCGGAGGCTCCTTTGGCGAGACTTTCCAGACTGCTGCATGAACCATCTCGACACCCAGAGCTTGCACAGATGTGTGATTTGGTCTCTGCTCTACCTGCTCTGTTGTTGCCACGGGACCCGCTGGAAGCAGTGCGGCGTGACGTGATTGGATACGGACGCGCATCCGAGTTTCGTTCACCTAAGTATGGATTTGAGTACAGAGCACTGTCATCCAGTATGCTTCGTTCTCCAGTCTGGTCATGGTGGGCGCATTCATCAGTACGTGATGCGCTGGCGCTGGTAGTGGCTGGTGTCGACTTCCGCGACAAGTTTGATCGTGCGGAGGTATCTCACGCCATCAACACTGCTGATTTCGCAGCCGCAGAAAAGTTGTGGACCAAGGTCAAAGGCTTACTGGCAACAGAGGTATGGCCTATGGCACGAGGTCACAGAGCTCGTGGTGGATCCTCGGTTGTGTTGAATCCAAAAGGTGTCCAGTACATGGAATTTCAGATGAAGCACGGTCTAGGCCGGACGCGCGGACACAAGGCTGAGTGGTTGAATCAAAACAGCAGCGCGTATCATCGGGACTGGCGGAACTATTCTTGTCGATCGGTACCTAGGCGACAAGGTTGGGACGAATTCAAGGCAACATGGACCCCAGAGAAAAACTGTGTGGAGGCTTAGGTGTCCCCTACTCGTGCAGCAGCAGCCGACCAGCGGAGAGAACGGAAATTATGGGAACGACGCGCCTTAGTACTACCGCGTATCATCCGTAAAGGCAACAAACTCCGATTAAAACTGTTGTCATTACGGAACAATCCTCCTCGCAATGGCAGACGTCCCCGAGTAATTGCCCCTCAAGGCAGAAACCGGCCTCCTTGCTTCAAGAACAGTACCGCTGTGGTTTTACGAGCCGAGAATCTTGCAGGTGGTTCGCTATGTTCGATTCTCACTTGCACCAATTGTTCCAACACATTTGTTAGTAGGATGCGTACTCAAGGCATGGTCTCACAAGCTGAAGTAGATAGGATAGTGCGTGAGCGTCCCTGTCATATACTGGCAACTCGCCTGGTTCCCATTCCATTTGAAGTGACACAGGTCCCTTGTTTGTTGGAATTTGGAGACGAGGAGACAATACCCGAGCTGTTACTGGGAGCTAGCATCACTGATGTACTGGTGGTGGGCGATCCCGCACCTATAGAGTTAACTTTTGATCCAGGAGAAGACGAGTATGAAGACGACTATCCCCCAGACGATGACTACTAAAGTCTTTGTTTACGGGACTTTACGACCGGACTGTGGCGGCATGGCTGACGAGTATCCTACTCAAGAGGCCAAGATCGACGGTCTGTTGTTCGACATGGGTGGGCATTATCCAGGAATGATACGTGATAAAACAAGGGTATCAGAACTGAATGTCGGCCCAAGAAACCAAAAGGTTGTAGGACATATCTTGGAAGTTCCAGAATCTCATCTGGGTGGGTTGGATGCGTATGAGGGATATGATCACACGCATCCGGAGCTGTCTACGAATTTGTATCGACGTATTTCGGTCACAGCACGGTTAGGCTGGGACACAGGTGATGTAGGAGAGGAAGTCACATGTTGGGTATATGAGTATAATCAACCCATTACCAATGTGCGCTCTTTCATACCTTCAGGTGATTGGAAGGATTTCCATGTTGTTAACCGAACTCGGGCAACTTAGGCAAAACAAACCATCAGCGACGCGAACAGCAGCAAAGAGATACAACTGGCTCCTATGGGCCAGTCGTTGTTTGGAACGCAGAGGTAAAGCCACCAACTTCACTATGTTCTGTGGATATGGCAATATACATATCGTAGGCACGGATGTTGTTTCGATAGGTGGTGGTTCCGCATTCAAGAGTCATGTATGTAGTGGTTGTCCTGTGGGGGCCGGGCTGTTACCAGAGGAATTTACAAACATAGCTGCACCAGTAGGCCCCCGAAAACGTCTAGACACAGAAAAGTATACGAACACGGTTGATCTAGAAGTAACTCCACAGCTTCCGTGCTTTCTGTGTGATAATTATTATCTTTTAACTGAATTTCAAGTCAGTCCCGGCGACGTTGTTGCTGTTCCTACGTTCAGTAAGAGAGCAACAGCATGTCGGGTTACAGACCAAGTAGCTGCAGAAGAACGTGAAAAAGCAATTTTGTACCACATAGAAGAATAGAAGTGGAGGTTTACTGGTTCCTCTTAGACATAAAACCAGACGCAGAGAGATACGTTTGTGACTGTCGACATTGATCTGCGTAAGACTGCTGAGTGGTTCACCCCACTTGCAGGTAAAAGTCACTACAACAGATTTTTGGCTTCTAATAGGTTGGTTCCTTGTATCTGTTGTACTGGTTTTCCTAGACCTGACAGGAACGAGTTGCTTAGTAGTCTCGGTTGGTATTAAAACCAACGTATGAAAAGTACAGTGTTCGGTTTTGTGCTAGGTCAAAAGGGATCGTCGCTCTGGAGATCTGCGGAGCATCCGGCAAACCTATTGTCGGGGAGGGTGTCGAACTGAACGGCAGCAGTTGGGTGTCAAAACCTACCTCCCCCATTGTTGGATGGTTTTCTTATTCCATAAAAATAAGACGGCTTACAATAGGGGTTTACTGGTTCCTCTAGTGTGTCGTACTTCAAAATCAGACCCATGATGGTGCGTTTGTGGCTATCGACACCGACATGGGCTACGCGGGTATCCAGCAGTCACCTATGAGGAGACAGCGTACGGACATTCGTGAAAAGTCACTGCAGCAGATTTTTAGCTTGGTGGGTGGATTCCTTGTATCTGCTGTACAGGTTTGCGTAGGTAAATATGTAATGTGTTACTTAGTAGTTTCAGTTGGTGTCACAACCGGCGTACGAACGGTACAGAATTTGGTTTACTGGCGCTCAAAGGGATCGTCGCTCTGGAGATCTGCGGAGCATCCGGCAACTCACCGTTGGGGGAGTAGCCTACCGGAGGCTGAAATCGAGGTTCGATTCCTCACTCTCTCAGTATTATCAAACCTACATCAGGAGGAAACACCGTGACACGAAGATTTGTTCCAGCCAGAACATCCAAGCCTTTTCTGCGGCCTTTCGGCAATACATGGGGCTTCTATCCGGCCTATGATCTAACTAGTCTAAGTGGACCCAGCACAGTCGGTGAAACCGAAGTGGTCGATCAGATTGAAGGCAGCATAGACCGTCGGTTAGTTGTTGGTTTCACCATATCACATGCCTGCTATGATGGCTGACGAAATTACAGTAGGAGCTGACCCAGAGTTGGTGTGTTACGACCACGACAACGAACGAGTGATTGACATTGCCAACACAGTTGAGGAACCTATGGGTGAATTCGGCGCAGACGGACACGGATTCACTGCAGAACTGAGGCCGAAAGCGGCCGTATATCCTCTGGATCTCACTGAAAACACGCGAATAGCCTTACTGAAAGGATACTCCCTGCTTAGCCACTGTTCGTGGGAAGCAGGACCGTACATTCGCGAAAAACCGCTCGGAGGACACGTACATTTTGGTATCCCAGCGTCGGACACAATAAAAGAAACGCTGGACAATATGGCAGCCATTATGCTAGGAGTACTAGAGCCTAGTGAGACTGCTGCAATCCGTCGAAACACCATTTTTACAGGACGCGGCGGGTACGTCAACAACCAAGGCAAACCGTACGGACTGCTAGGGGACATCAAGAACAAACCGTGGGGATTCGAGTATCGCACACCATCCTCATTCATAGTCACTCCTGGTGTCACCACAGCTATGTACACACTACTGAAAGCCTTAGTGTTTGAAGACGCTATTCAAGGACCTTCATCCTGGACTCAACTAGATGCGGCGACTCGTAAAGCGCTTGCATTCAAGCCAGCCGACCTGTACTGTGGTAATCGTGCTGTGTTCCTGGAGAAGTTAGGGACTTTGTGGCCTATCCTCCAAAACCTGACGTACTTCAAACCTGGAATGGAGGGCAGACCCTTATGGAGTAGCCTCAAGTATTTGCTACAAGTAATTGAAAAAGGCGGCTTTCGCGCGGTACCGGACATGAAAGACCCTTGGAAGATCACTGCAGCCGCAGCTGCAAAGGTCACCGCTCAGCGGCCGGTCCCTCACCGACGTACAGGACAAGGAGTACCTGTATTCGATTGGAATGAATTCCAGGGTGAGTTCTTGGAGGCCGCTCGACAGGACACTGGTATGTTAACCGCAAACGCACAAGGTGAGATCTTCAGAATCATCAATGGACGTTTGGTGCCGGAGGATACACCAGCCGCTGAGGTAGTAGAGACGCCTGGTTTCCAAGAACTGTGGGGCACTGAACCTGCTCCCACACTGACCTGGTCCCCTGACCAGATTTGGGGGTGGTAATGTTTCGTCATGGACAGCAAGTGCATCTACCCGAAATCTACAGAAGAATCCAGACCAAGCTCCTTGAACAAGGGATTACAGATGCGGATTTCCCGAGAGATTTGTACATGTTCGGCATCAACAACCACAGAGGAGCAGATGTGTTTCTGTCACCTGACTTGCCGAATGTGAACACTGTAGCAGAGTACCTTACTGGCGTAGAAGTGGTAGTACAAGTAGGTACTGTAGGTAATCCAGCGCCGACGCATTGGATGGCCTTGAGTTTACGTCTTCGTACACAAGAAGATTGTTGTGCGCGAATAGCCATACTTACGTGGCTTCATATCAACAACGCAGTTACCTGGTAAAGGAGAGAAAGTTATGTGTGGAATTTGTGGCTTTGCAGCTCCAAAAGCATCGCAAGAGTGGAAGTATGAAACCCTAGTCGAGTTGTTGCAACGTTCCGAAAAACGAGGAGACGACGCAACAGGAATAACGTTCATCGACGATACAGGCAAACTGATTGTCATCAAAGATGGCGTCAAATCCACCGATTTTGTGAAGACAGACGAGTTCAAGGCTCTGAAGGGCCATCTGCCGGACATCGTCCTGGCTCACACACGTGGGGTTAGCCTAGGTCTTGGGAAAGACGGAGCACCAGACGACAATGCCAACAACCATCCGTTCTATTCCCCAGAAGCGGGGCTGTCGCTGGTACACAATGGTCGCATTCAGGATTCAATGTGGCGCGAAACAGCTGGTGAAGAAGGTGGACTGTTGAAAAAGTGCACCGGAGGCACAGACTCCGAAACCGCACTGCGGATCATCGAGACCATCATGGTCAAGGACACTGTAAAGGAAGAAGCTGAAGCACCTCATTACCCAGATATGTTGGATGTGTTGGATGATGCCTGCTTCAATATCTCAGGTAACTATACGTTCGGTGTCTTACACGCTCCGTATCCAGATCGTCTGTGGTTGGTACGCCACAACAACCCGATGGTCCTCGCATACGATCCCGATCAAGAGGCTATCGTTTTCGCATCGGACAAAGAATATGCCGACAGTGTGCTTCAAGTTTACAAGGAACACTTTGGGTTCTTCTACCAATGGGCCACGCCTGAGACGGTGATGTTCAACGCTATGACCGCCGACTCGGCACTAGAGATCCGTATCAACTACGAAGCTGCAGGAGATTTGTTTGCGTTTCGCAGGCGCAACATAGAAGCCGCCGCGACAGCGTATCCATATCACGCCAAAGCAGCTAAAATGATTGAAGAGGGACAAGAGCTTCCAACGGAGGTCTTGATATAATGTCAACATTCCTGCTGTACTCACGTAATACCACTACTACAGGCCGCAGACTAGGAAATGCGTTACGAGTGCCTTGCGGCCGTACACCACCAGACGCCAGGCAGGATGTGTTGATCCGTTGGGGGTCATCCGCACGAGTACGAAGCCGCCCAGGTACGGTGTACAACACCAGAGGCGGTATTCAGACCGTCACAGACAAACTAGGAGCGTTGGACACGTTTAGGCAAAACCATGTGGCTGCGCCTAGAAGTGCGGTGCTACAAGAGAACACCTTAGAGATGTTGAATTACCCTGTCCTAGCACGACGAGTCAGACATCAGGCTGGTACCGACATTGTCCTGTGTATGCAAGTAGCAGACGCACGGCGGGCAATGCAGAATGGGTCGGAATATGTGATTGAATACATTCCGACCAGGACTGAATACCGTGTCCATGTGTTTGGAGATGACATTCTACGTGTCTCTCAGAAGGTACTACGACGGAATGTAGATGCGGCCGTTCTACGCCCGTGGGTCAGAAATCACGAGACTGGATACATCTTCGTGCAGCCGAGGCAAGCACCGGCAGCGCATGTCCTGCAGATTGCGCAACAAGCAGTGCAGAGCTCAAACTTGACATTCGGTGCTGTTGATATTATTGTTTCAGATGGTGGACTACCCTTCGTCCTAGAAGTCAACACAGGTCCTGGATTGGTAGTTTCAGGCCTACGTGCGTATGCAGAGCGATTCGCTTCTCTTCTAGGTATTGAGGAGTTAGACGAAAGTGTCTTTGACATAGTCGACGGAGACGAGGAGGAAGCTCATGACGAAGCTCCCGAAGCTGGCGAAATCGACTAATCTGCTAGCTAAGCAGAGTGAGACCTTTCGAGCGTTGATCGAAACAGCATTTGAACACACGATAATGCGCGATCTTCCAACCGACTGGCCAACGGGCACAGAAGCACTCACAGAGTACATTCTTGAAATCTGCCGGGACCACAGTCGCTATGTGTTGCCTTTTAGGTTTTGGGAACAGTATCGGTGGCCGTCAGAGGCTACCAATCTGCATCGCCGAATGATCAAGGCCGTGAACATGGTAATGCCTGCCAGGCTGCTCACCTGGCTGAAGTCTGCTCCTTTGGATCAGCACCGTATACAGCGAGTTTTTCTCTCGCCGAACACCAACCGCATTACACGAAGAAACCCGATCACCCAACGTTGGCTGTCTGATGCATTCTATGTTCCTAGCGGCTCTGTTCTTGGACGAGACATCTGTACCCGATACGACATATCACCTACAGCTTCGTATCTGGAGTATACTGAACAACAGCAGTTTTGGGTGTTCTTCGGGAGTCCAAGAATGACAACGCGACAACGACTGCATCAAGGTCAAGAATGCTGGGGTATCGAGAGTGTCAGAGTGGGGTTATTCTGATGCTGGTATGTCGAATATGCGGCTTTCCGGCCGAGCTGTACTCTATGCGTACGGACGTAAAAAAAGGTGCAGTTATAGCGAGACAAAACTTCAGTCGAAATGGCATAAGCAGCGCCCTTATCGCAAAGCACCAATGCTACGTGCGAAGTCGTTCCACGTGGATGGGCTCCTACACTAACAAATTGCAATGCACCGGCGAAGCATGTAACGTATCAATAAGAGAGTCTCCTAGAGTCAAACCGACGTTTAAGGAAGCGGTGCCCACATTCAGATATCATGAAGGATCAGGTACAATAGAACTGCTTGACGCAGGTCTAAAACTATTTCGGATATCGACAGACGAAGATGACGAAGACGAAGATATCTATCGCATTGTCCGAACCCCCTCTCAACACTCTTTTTGGAATGAAGATGAGAAAGGAGAGAAGCATGACCACCGGAGGTCAGGTTGGTCGTCGCCCGAAGAAGACAAAGCTGATGTTCCCCTCAGACGCCGACTACTTAGACGAGCTGCCGCAGATCACATCGAAATCACCGGAGAAAGACCATATTGTACTTAATATAAATGGTCGGTGTTATGGGACAGTTTTGCACGCAGTATCCTCACTCCACTGTGGGTATATACGGCCCTTTAAGCATAAATATCTAACTGCGAACATAGACAACAACGTGCCGTGGACACACCGAGAAAAAATTCTACGCTTTCACGAAAACAAATTGCTGTACCCAGACAAATCGTTAATGAAGGATCTAATTCTCGATGACGCATGGGCTAGCTTCGATATGATACGCGACACGACAATGGAGCAACTCATAGCAACTAATGTGATTATCTTCCCCCCACAGCGGTGGGATTTGATGGAAGGAACCAGGCACATTAAAAGCGTAGGAATACTACTACGCAGATCAGGACAGGAGTATTTCGATGGCCTCTAAGAAGCAGAAGAAGAAGAAGCGGAAGCAGCGCGAACGAGCCCGCCGCCTAGCACAGGGAGGCAAATATGTTCCACTGTGTCCGAAATGTGGCACTTATGCTCTATCCCTAGCAATGGTTATCATGGTGGAGAGTGAGAGTGAGCTGTTCGTCGACAAGCGCGGAGGCTCAGTACGCAAAGGATACGAGCCGCTCCATCACGAAAACAATTCTGAATACGTGTTGCAGTGTGAGGGGAACGTCATACACAGTACGTGTGATTTTCAAGAAGAATTCACAACCGAAGTCGAAGCACTCAACGCAATCGCAGCAGTAATTCGAGAACAGCCGGACTTGCTACACGCTTATGCTGACTGTGAGATAGAAGAAGAAGAGGAACCAGAGGACATGTCGAAAGAATCAATTTCTGGTTTGCGTCTGTTAAGAAGGGCATTCAGTAATGTCGGTCCCTGACTGTTGTCGACAATGTCAGAGGAAGAACCTTGTAACTCACAAGTATGTAGTGGCAAGAGGGACGCACCGACAAATTGTGTATGAACACTACTGTCGCACATGCTGCGCAATCACGCGAACATACGAAGACATAGCTCCGCCGCCTCCTCCTCTGAAACGATTACTAAGGAGACACGCATGGCACGAACACGTAAAACAATTAGAAAAGTGATTGAGGGAATGTGGCACGAGATTCAAGGCGACCATAACCACTTATGGGAACACAACTGTCATGAAATCGCCCAGACTCGTGTGTTTACTGGTTGTTTGTTGTGCTTCGCGTACGACGCCAAGCTGGTTTTTACTTATACCACCGTAGCTAGACAATATGGCTTGTTAGGAACCGATCTGCTAAAAACAGAGCAGGCGCTACTTGACATTGTCGGCACTATTAAGTATAATGCTATGGTGCAAGAGCAGATGCGTCAGTTTATGTCTGGACCGACGCAACGTTGCGACTGCGGTGCCGAAGTTCGCATATACAAACCTTATGGAAAAGTTTGGCGAAAAGTAAACAGACAGGGACCTATACACACAAATTGTCCGACCTGTGCGAATATCATTACCTTTAACCGGCAGATTGTTCAGACGCCGAGGTATATGCTTAAAAGAGCAGCCGCAAACCTGACAGAGGTAGCACCAATAGGTGAGGAGCCGGCCCCTAGGCGCCGCCGCGCAGGGCCGGCACCTGTTACGGCCCCGCGCGCCACCTTCACCTTCAACCCGTGGATCCTAACATAAACAAGGAGCAAATATGAGTCGATTCGACTTAGAAAACTATGTCCAAGTAAAGGACAGAGTACGCGATTTTTGGGACAAGCACGAAGTAGGACAAATTACGACTGAGATGGTGCATCTAGACAATGCAGACGTCAAGAACAGAATGGTCGTAATCCAGGCTACGGTGCGCGTAGATGGCGTCATAGTCTCCACCGGAATAGCCAAAGAACGAGAAGGCTTGAAGGGTGCTAATATGACGGCCTTCATCGAAAATTGCGAAACGAGTGCAGTAGGCCGAGCACTGGCCAATTTCGGAGTAAGTGTTGACAAAAGTATGGCCTCACGCGAAGAGATGGAAGCAGTAGAAGCTGTTGAGGCTGGTCACACTACCACGTTAGCTCAGATCAAGAGCGTTGGTCTTGCATGTGCTAATGAGGAAATACGCGAAGAGATTCGCGAGCATTGGACGGAATGCCAAAGCGATCCAGTGTTGGCATCCGAGTTTCTAGCTCAACTTGAAGTCGCGATTCAGGGGCTAGAGTAATGCGACCTCTAGGGAAGAAGGCCCAGAGATGGTTACTTGGTATCACTGCGAGTTTGGTGATCGTAGTAAATACGGTAATAGTGTTCTCACGTAACGAGCCGAATGAACAACCCACTGTTGAGATGATCGCTGACACTATGGTTGTAGAATCTCATGTCCCGACAACCCTAGAGACATACTTAACCAACAGGCTTGATTCGATCCGAGGCCCGCGTTTCAGCGAATTAATTTTGCGGCACTCGGCTGAACAAGGTCTGCCTCCAGAACTTGTAGCAGGTATTATGCTACATGAGTCTGGAGGGCAAGAAGAGGTAGTGGGGCAGCCATTTACATTGATTCGCTCATTTGGTGAGTCCCTCTACAATAAACGAGCACAAGGATTGATGCAGATAGTGTGGGAGTTGTGGGAAGGGATCTATCCAGAATGCGGAACAGATATTCTCACAGCTCCTACTAACATCTGTTACGGAACACGAATTTATCGGCTATACGTAGATCGAGAAGAAGGTGATTATCTTTCCGCTCTACGAGCATATAGCGGCAACTCAACTGGTTACATACCTAGAGTGTTGGAACATGCCGCCAAAATCTACTTAGCTGATTTCACTTGGTAATTGAAAGGATCTGAAGAATGCCCAACTTGATAGAACGCATTGTTCGCCTTCTTTGCCCTGGACGCCGTATCGTCTTGTTACGGCGATCATTCAAAGAACACGCCGACTCTGAGAAGTGATATGTCTAACCATCGGATAAAGAATCTAAAAGTCACTACCATCAAATTGCGACGAGCACTGAAGGACCAGCACTCGTACCACCGGGCCGCTTTGCATAAAACCAAGAGCAGATACGTTATGAAATATAAGCGCTTATTGCAGAAACATTCCGCTTTGCGGCGTGAGGTGGAACGCAAGGATCAGCGGATCGAGCAATTTCGCCGAAAAGCGCTTGCACACGGGTTTTACGGCATGATAGGAGATGACGACGAGTTGGCTATCTCGCTGATGAAAGCAGAGCGAGAGGGGTAGTATAGCCGGAAATCACCGAATAATTTTTTGGAGATTTGGCGTTTTCGCATATACACAAAAACTTTTTTCTGTAGGAATTTTCTGGAGGAAAGAATGGCAAAGTACCAGGCGGAACTAGCTGAAACTACTAGCGATGTGTTTGCAGAAATCGACCGTCTGCGTAAGATAGAAGCCGCAGCACAGAGAGTGGATCATGAACGAAGATTGGATCTGGATCCTGAAAGTGCCGACGGCCTACTACGAAGTGCACTAGGTACGGGCACGTTGATCACAAAAACCATCGACGGCCGTCCTATTTTCTTGTTAAGGATATCCGCACTAGTAGAACATGCAGCGGAAAGAGAAGCAAAAAATCCAGAGCATTATCACCGAGGTGCTGAGTAAAACTCGGCACTTGACAAAGCACAACCCAGGCAGTATATTTCAGTACTTACGTAAAGGAGACCTATGAAAACCCAAGTTAACAAGTTAGATCACGTGCATGAGCAGTCATTGAAATCTACGACTACCAAGTCGGGCATGCTGCACATGTACAGGGATCGAAACGACGACATGCTGATTCATATTTTCGATGGAGACGAGTTTCTGTTCTCGAAAGACCGCATGTCTTTGCTGACTCTGTTGACCGACAAGCTGGACAAGAAGCAGAGGGAGGCAAGAGCATGACATTAAGTTACTTGTTTTCCAGGGCCAGTTATGTACAACCAGACGTAGTGTATGATTTTTATCTCGCAAATCCGGTGGCAATGCCTGATTATCCTAAGCCTGAAGAAAATGAGGTTGACGTTAGTCAGCTCCCGCTGTTGATAGAAGAGAAAGGCACTGCTGTCGTGGCCCGTACCAGTGAGATGGCTCGCGAAGAAGCATTCCTACTGACTCACTAATCCGACGACACGGGGGAGACGAAAGTCTCCCCAGTCGGGGAAGATATATAATCATGAAACGCAGCAAGATTACACGCAACCAAAAACAAGTGTTCGGTTATAAAACCGCAGATGGTCCTGATCTATTTACGACTTTTACCATTCGCGGCTTTGTACGAGCGTACACCTTGGCAGACGCACTCAAACATTTCGGAATAAAGATGTCCACTGGTTACGACACAGTAGCTGCTTTGTCGCCCAGTGAGTTAAGAGATGAACGAAGGGCAGTCAAAGACCGAGTTGCTCGTGCTGCAGCTGATCTACAATCGGCGAAGACTCACTACCGACGCGAAAAACGAGTAGCTGCAGAGTTTGCCCGAGCAACGAGGATACAAGTATGATAATCTTTGTTGGAGATGTGCACGCCGAGTTTGATCGCATGGCAGCAGCACTAACCAAAGCTCCGCGTGATGCACAAATAATCCAAGTGGGGGACTTTGGAATATGGCCTAACTGTGAAAAGAGATGGGCTCGTTCAGGTATGCAGGAATTCGAGAAGCCTGTCTTATTTATTGACGGTAATCATGAGTGTTTTCCTATGCTGTCTCAAGACCAAGTTCCTAAAGAGATATGGCCTGGAGCTGTACATGTACCACGAGGTAGTGTGTTACGTATAGACTCGTACACTATCGGGTTCTTAGGTGGAGGCACGTCAATCGACAAAGCATACCGAAAAGGAGGAACGAGCTGGTTTGCGGACGAACAAATCACAGAAGAGCAGCTACGTAGATTCGATGGTCAAACCATAGATATACTAGTTACGCACACTCCTCCCGCTGAAACTATCGCACGCAACTTTGATAGTCGTATACCTATTTCCTTTGGGTTCGATGCTGACTTCATAGACCCTGAAGCTCATAAAGTAGAGAAGGTGTGGCACCAGCTTGGGAGACCCAAACTGTTTTGTGGTCACATGCATAGTTCGGTGCAAGACGGACCAGTAAGAATTCTAGACATATGTGAAGCATATGCACTACCAGAAAAGAGACGCTAAATGAGTAAAATGATAGATGAGTCCTGCAAGGACTGGAAATTAGTGATGTCTTTGCCGGATATCCCTGGAATCACAGACAGTGATGAGGAGTTGGACAAAATCAAACGCATGCTTCACGCAACAGGAGATGTAGTGGCTGTACTGGGCCATCTGCCGGAAGAGAAATTACGAGTTGACGCCCTTAACACGTTCCTGGCGATCGCGAGTCGCACACAGATGGAGATGGATGATTCACTCAACCATCTGATAGACGTTTTTGTGTGGAGACTGAAAGGCAGCGCCAAGTTTTCTGATGAAGCTCTGTTCGGTTTACCCCTGCAAGATGCGTTATTCGGCTGTCTTAAAACCAAAGAAGAAAAGCGCTTGGTAACAGAGGCTTACCCAGATCCAGACATATGGAATGACGATGATGAGGATGACGGTGATGAACCGGAGGAAGACAAGGAGGACGATGATGACAATCCCTTCGACTATTATTAAATTTACCATGCCCACTGGCCTAGCTCTTTCAGCAGAGATACCAGCTTGCCACGAGGCGGACATAATTGAACTGGGGCTCCGCGCTTTCATGGGCGCATTGACAGCACTAGCACAAGCTGACGGCGATGCTGACAGACGAATACATCTGCTTAACTTCGTAGGCAGCGTACTTACCTCGTCTGAGAACACTGTAAAGCGGGTGATCTTTGCTAATGAGACCAGCACGCTAGAGTCTAGTCATGTGATTGACGATTTGCTACGTTCACTAAACAAACCGGAGGCTCCTAATGACGGATGAGTTCAGGTCGCAACTCCGGTGGGCCTGGTGCCGGAAGCGCAAGACACCTCCGGAAACAGTAAATGTTCCGGTTGATACGTACACAATCCCCTACAACCCTGGTGATCCTCGTAAGTTTGAGGAGTACCTTGGACAGAATCATCTCAAACGTAGGCTCCAACTGCGTATCAATGGAGCAAAGAAGGGCGAGAGTATCAAGGCATTGTTCTCTGCTAGTGCGGGGCAAGGGAAGACCGCACTCGCTAGAGTGGTAGCACATGAGATGCAAAAGCGTGGCTTGGCTGAGAACTACTTCGAGATCATAGCGAGTAAGGTCGAGACTAAAGAACAGCTTGACGCGTTCCTTATAACAATACCTGCACACTCCATCGTATTTATAGACGAGATTCATGGGCTGCAGGGACTGTCTCGTGATGCGTTGTTACCTGCTCTTCAAGACAACGTGTATGCATACAACGAAGGCTCAAACACTATGACCCCACTACCAGAAGGATTGTCTTGGTTAGCAGCCACAACTGATGTAGGTAAGGTGCACCTTGCTGTACAACGTAGGTTTGCAGTCTACGATCTGACGCCGATGGAGTTCGAGCATCGCAAGATGTTATCCTTAATGCAGCCGTTCTCTGTGACTGAAGACGCAGCAGCAGAGCTGGCACTGCGTTGCTGGACACCGTGGGAGATCAAAGATGAGGGTCTAGTGGTTGCTAGAGACATTGCTACCGAACAACATACAGCCGACGTTGAAGTTGACCAGGTGATAGAGGCAATGGACATACTTGGTATTGATAAGTTTGGTATGCGTGAGCTGGATCGTCGTGTGCTGACGGCAATGCACAACAACCCAAGGATCATCCGAAAAGAACTACGTTATGGTATGAGCGCGCGTGCTCTGATAGCTGCAACAGGTGTTGACGGTCCAACATTCTATGATAGAGTTGAGCCTAAGTTGTTGAAGCTAGGGTACATACGTATCGCTGCCGGTATCGGAAGAGAGCTGACCGAGCGGGCAATGAAGGATTACTTTAAGGAGCAATAAAATGACAGAGAGTCCAAGACTGCAGAGCGAAACCAAGGGCGGTAAGGTCAAGTATTGGCAGGCTGCTGTGTATGCCAAGGACGGTTCGTGGTTTTACAGCAAGACGTGGTGGCAGGAAGGATCAAAACGACAGACTTCCACTCCAGTCGAGGTGTTCGGTAAGAACATAGGCAGAGCCAACGAGACCAGTCCAGAAGAACAAGCACGGTCCGAGTTCGACAGTATCGTGCAGAAGCAACGTGATAAGGGTTATTCTGAGGACGGCTCGAAGGCTCACATCCCTACGAAACCTATGCTAGCTCACAAGTACAAAGACAGGAAACATACAGTAGAGTATCCTTGTTTCGTGCAGCCGAAGCTCGATGGTTACCGCATGCTCAAAGAAGGCAACGGCACAGCAGCCTACACCAGAGGGGGCAAGCCGCATGTAGCTGAGTGTGTGGCACATTTAATGTGGGATACTGGTGCCTTTATGACGGACGGTGAGTTGATGCTTCCTCATATGCCGCCGCTGCAGGAGACTAGTCGGGCTGCAAAGAAGTTTCGACCGGACGTGTCTCCTACACTTCACTATTATGTATACGATATAGTAGACCCTGGTGTGCCATTCATAGCACGGCATGAGTTGTTGTGCAGTCTAGTGCTGCACGGTCGTGCTCCAGGAAATGTTGTTCTGGTCGACACGATCGAAGTACACGACGAAACAGAGCTTCTTGGGGCGCATGCTCAGTTTACAGCACGAGGGTACGAAGGAACAATCATTCGATCCGGCGACGCAGGTTACGAGATCGGACACCGATCCAACAGCCTACTTAAGTTAAAAGACTTCACAGACGTTGAGTTTTTAGTTGTCGATGTAGAGCAGGGTAAGGGTTCGTTTGTCGGAATAGCTGTGTTCGTATGTGAAACATCCGGCGGCTACAGATTCAACGTCGTCCCACAAGGAACGATGGAGTATAGAGCTGAACTGTGGCGAACACGCAAAGGCCACATAGGTAAGTGGCTTACTGTTAGATACCAAGCGCTTACAGAGGATGGAGCACCTCAATTTCCTGTAGGCATCACTTTAAGAGAAGAAGGAGAGTTCTAGTGGCTAATAATTACTTGCTGTTCTCGGAAACAGTAGTATGTAGAGACGCTCTAGAAGCGTATGATTTGGGGCAGGAACTAGAAAGACATGATGAAAATGACATGCCTCCTTGTAAGGTCCAGGTTAACAACCGTGAAGTGTGGTTCTATTCCGAGGACAGCGGCAACATTGAGGCAGTGACACAGAGGCTTGCTGAGTTTCAGCGTCACCGTAGACTAGGTCCTATAATTGTGAGCTGGGCGTATTCATGTAGCAAACCCAGGCCTGGTGAGTTTGGAGGAGGCGCGGCGTTGGTCGCTGACGGTGAGTGTGTGTATTTTGATCCAACTACGGAGGCGCACGCCCGTCTAGCGGAAGACGAAGTCGTCCGCTTGTCAGATGGCTGAGTTCTTCTTCACAGCTGACCAGCACTTTGCCCATGAAAGTATCATTACGTACTGTGATAGGCCGTTTGCAAACGCCCAAGAGATGGACGAGATGTTGATTCTCAAGCACAACGAAGTGGTAGGACAGTATGATCGTGTTGTTCATGCGGGTGATTTTACGTTCAACGACAAAGAGTACGCAGCACGTATCATCAAGCGACTCAACGGCATACACACATTCCTACGGGGTAATCACGATCGCTGGCTACACAGGAATCATCCAACGCAATGGTCCAAGACCTTCGACAAGCAACACCTAGTCGTGTGTCATTACGCCATGCGCGTGTGGAATAGATCACACTTCAATAGCTGGCAGTTGTATGGACACTCACACGGACGCCTGCCACCTGAAGGAAAACAATGGGACGTCGGGGTTGACAACAACAACTACTATCCTGTATCTTTCGAGCAAGTGAAAAAAATCATGGCTGGACGACCAGACAATTTCAACTATGTGTATCGTCCAGACTTCAAGAACTGGGTTCTAGGAGAAAAGTGATGACTGTCTTTGATGTGTATGTGATTCTGTCCGTTGCGAAACAAGAAAAAATCTACAACGAACACGAAGATCCTGCGATACACTCACTTTACGAAGATAAAGAGGAAGCTGAAACAACAGCACAAAGACTGAATACTGACCCGCCTAGAGGGTATTCGGATCACGAATTCTATGTGGAACCCTGGGCCGTAAAATCAAGAGAGCCGTAGATGCGTGCTGATTACTTCTGGTTCCTACAGGTACAGTATGAATCGCCTCTGGGTTGTTGGTCAGTCGAGGAGACAGTAGCTTACTTATGTGTGTGTCACTTGTGGCGCAAGGCTAGTGAGGTAAGCGACCTAGAAGTCAGAATCAATTCTTTAATTAGGAGAAAGAGATACAAATGCCAGACGCTAAGAAGCTGAAGATGTATATACTTATACGAGAGGATGTACCAGACAACTTTGCACCGGTGATTGCAGCACACGCTGCTCTCTTGTGCTCATTGTGCTACAACGAGTGGGATGAGTGGGATGACTGGTTGAACTGTTCTTTCAAGAAAGTCGTATGTCGCGTCACGACGGAACAGTTTGATCAGATGGAACAAAAACTAGAAGGAGGAGACCTAGGACAGGTTATCACTGAGTCAGCTCTTGGAGGTGCAGATGTAGCAATCGTTATCCCTCCGATGCACGACCTCGATCCCTTCTTACGAACCTTAGACTTATGGAGCCCGAATGACGAAAGATGAAGTAGAACAGCTAGAAACCAGGGTGAACCAATCAACTTCGATAGTAGCAGATATCATGGACCGAGTACCCAAATGGGCTCAGTCTCAGATTCTGATAGGGTATAGAGGTTCACAGGCTCACGGCACTACACTGCCGCCTGAGCATCCGAAAGGCACTGACGATATAGATGTGTTCGGTGTTTCTGTGCAGCCTATCCAGTTCTATTGCGGCCTACGTGCCCCAAAAGACCGTGAGGTATTTACCACTGCTGGCGAGGACCTGGACATTGAGATCTTTGACATCAGGAAGCTCGTCGGCCTACTAGAGAAGGGCAACCCAAACGTCCATCAATGGTTATGGATGGACGATTACCTTCTCATCTCTCCGCTAGGACAACTTCTGCGGTCGAGGCGTGAAGGCTTCCTCGGCACGCATATGCTTAAAGCCTTCGGTGGGTACGCCAAGAGCCAGGTCGATAGGATGAATGACGGCCGTAAACGTGGCTACATGGGAGAGAAACGTAACAAACTGCTCCTTGAGCACGGCTACGACATAAAGAACGCCGCACATTGCATCAGGCTGTTAGTAGGTGGTATCCATCTGGCCTTGACCAACAAGATTCTTGTCAAGCTAGAAGGCAAGATGCTAGCTCAGATCCTAGCAGTTAAGCGTGGCGAGTGGGAATTAGAAGCAGTAGTAGAAGTAGTACGTTTACTGATGGAAGAGTTTGATGAATCAGTAGCACAAACCACATTGCCTAGTGGAGAAGGGATGCGAGCGTGGAGTAACGAAACGTTGGACTTGATCTTTACTTCACCGACCTACATCCACGAAAGCAAGATGAAACGCCGACTTCTTTAGCTGAACGGATGCACAACATGAATACCGCTATACAGAAACTTCGCAAACAAAACAGCATAAGACCGACGACTGATCAAATCCTAGAAGCTATAGAGGAGCACGGCAGAGCAATGTTCGAGTTTGGTCAGATTTTCGACGACATAGATAGTCCAGATTACAAAACACGTTTTGAGAAGAAACAAACAGAAGTACAGAACAAGAGTAGGCAACTCGAACGGTGCATTCTAGCACGTCTCGCAATAGATGCCAACGTATAAAAGAAAAGGGAATCATGCAGAAAGAGAAAGAGTATTGGCCCTGGCCAAAAGTTGAACTCGAACCAGAGTTTGAACCCCTTACAGGCGGAGACGAAGAGGATCTATGCAGTGCGCTCGAGCGTCCGATTGGTGAACGTCTTTGTGATGCTTTTATCCTAACGGAAGGAGAGGCTAAAGACTTATGCTAGAAGGATTTAGATGTCCCAGTCACGGTGAAAAACCTGGACGGACCAACACGTTAGAGTACTGCATCCGGACTTGCACTAACCCATGTGTAGCACCGCATGTGCTTGCAGCTATGATGCTGGACGAACGTGAGAACCCTCATACTGGTACACGTATCTCAGTGACCATGTTGACAGGAGGGTGCAAACGGGCGACAGTGTTAGAACGATCGTTACCGTTCTGGGTTGAACCTAACAGAAAGCTGCCGACGTTTAGAGGAACGATGATTCATACCGTTGCTGAACGATCCGCAGACAAGATGCGATCTGAGTATGGCTGGCTCGTAGAAGAGTCAATGGCACTGGAAATGCAAACCAAGTCGGGTGAGTGGTTGTTGACAGGAACACTCGATGCATACGATTCGTTACGGCACATTCTCTACGACATCAAGACACTGCAGGAGTACGCAGTGAAGATGACAGTGCTAGGCAAGCAGAACGGTGTCTGGTCTGACCACATCTCGGACGCTTACGTGAAGCAGTTGAATCTATATCGTTATCTACTGGATCGTTGTCTGGGTGAGCAGGTAGAACGAATGGTGCTACAAGTGATTGGGTTCGGTCAGTTCTTAACTACCGGCCACAGCGATCAAATCGTAGCATTACAGAAGGGTTTCAAGTTCACACGAGAACCTTACGATCTGCCGGACGTGCCTATCGTGGACGACGAGATGGTGGAGAAATGGATCAACCGCGAAGGGGACGAGTGGTATCGTGTCCTACACAAGGGCGAGAAGGCGCCTGTTGCGCCGGATGATTACAAATGGCTGTGCAAGTTCTGTGAGTTCAAGGGCACAGAGCACTGTCCTGATCCAGATGCCGAACGTAGCGGTGGGAAAGATGACTAGAATTGAGGAACTACGGAATCGAATCAACATAGAATTTTTCCCTAGCGAGCGGTGGGTTGAAGAGGCATGCGACATTGCCGACGCCGCCTTAGAGGAGAGTAAGAAACAACACGACGCCTTACAAACTCTTTGGGTAGAGTCCATCAAGGCACAAGCAGATGCCGCAGTTGTGGCAGACAAGGAGTTCTCACTTGAATTTGTGACCGGGTGTATCTCTACTGCTCTAGCCCGACTCCGCCAAGAGAATGCAAGACTGCAAGAGGCGTTGATACGTATGGACAGCCGAGTGGATGTGAAAGACATCGAGCGAATACTCACGGCCAATGAGGACGCACTGTCGGTAGGCGAGGCGCTTCAGTGCATTATTATTGACATCCGCGACCTCGCAGACAAGCCCGCGTCCGAAATGCCGGAAGGGACGGAGAAGGGTGGCGACGATGCTTGAGTACCTTCGTACCTTGTGGCACGACATCCGGCGTCTGTATTGGGGTTGGGAGCAGGGGTCGTGCGAGACGTTTTGCGGCGGCAAGAAAACAACACAATTGAAGGAAAGGACAATGACGATGATAACCCTGGAAGAAATTGAGATTGAAGCAGCCAAAGAACTTGCTCTGTATGACAACGCTAAATGGTGTGATCTGGAACCTCTATACCAGAAAGACTACATTCGAAGAGCAAGTGCTGTGATTGCTATCTATATAAACCGGAGAATGTAAAGAGTGACTAAACCCTATCTAACTCTGACTGAGGCAGTGGCGCAACGTATTGCGCTGGAAGAACTTAGCAAGTGGCCTGACTTGGCAATGGTTCAATTCAAAGGAGAGTTTAACGTGGATGGCACCGTAAAAACATACGCTCTGCCGCCAGAGAAACTAACCGGAGTCTTTGAAGCATTGCGCAAACACCAAGCTGAGTGTGAGCCCACGGCCCGCGAGTGTGTGGAGTGGTGGTACCAAAGGGAGGCAATCGAAGCGGAGCTCAGGGATTTACGGATGTACAAAGAGCACTGTATGCCACCGGAGCATGTGTGTTCTCCTTATCCACCCAAGTACGGAGGAGTTTGGTTTGACTAACAAGACACACAAACCTAAGTGTGCTATTTGTGAAGGAGGGGGCGTGTGGCATTTACGCCAGGTAGAGATTCTGGGAGAGGTGAAACATGACTAATCTCGTACGACAACGTGTAGCAGAACTCAGAACAGAAGCACTGACCTCACGACACACAACTGATCAGTTTGACGAAGACGTTGTGTGGGTGTGTGATCAGCTTAATCAGGCTTGGAATAGTATAGCAGACTTGTTGGAAAAATTGTACCACTGTGAGGCCGAAAAGAACAGCCTACACAAGGCAATGGAAGCTCTAATGAACGAACGCAGGGGTTGACATTCAATGCAAAATGTGTTATATTGGTGTCAATACGGTAAGGATCTACGAAAAATGAGCGAATAATTTTTTCTAGATTCGGGCAGTAAAACTGGGAGGACTAAACCTTTCCTCTTAGTATTTTCAAAAGAACTTATTATATAGGAGTAAAAGCATGAGTGACTTCACAGTAGTAAACATGAGGGTTCGCGGCGCCAAAGGTAAGGTCAAAGCGTGGTTTACATTGTCCACAGGACAGTACGAAATCAGTGACATGCGTTTGATCGTAGGTGCCAATGGACCCTTTGTTGGTTTCCCCTCTAAGGAGTACACCAAGAAAGATGGCGATAAGGATTGGATTGATATCGTCAAGTTGGTCAGAGTTGATGGTAAGTTGACTCAAGAGTCTTATGACTTGAGCAATGCTATCACTGAGGCGGCTGTTGCTGAGTACGAACGGCGTACACACGAGAAGATCGACATGCCTGAGGGTGAGGCAGACGACTCGGACCTTCCATTTTAATCTTATGACTACGAGTAAGACCTTCTAAGAGGAGTTCCACAATGACGAAGCCCTACCAAGCGAGGTATCAGATGAGGGCTTCCAAGCGCACCTGCCTTCTGGATCAGAAACACTTTGGTCCAGGAGGCAAGTCGTCTGGAGGCTAAAACAATAACCATAAGGAACTTAGGTATGAAGACAGCTCCGTACGAAGCAACTTGTATCACAGAGATAGGAAGTAAGGTATTACTTAAGCAATACCTAGCAAAAGATGACGAAGGTACGACGGTAGAACAACCAGAAGACTTATTTTGGAGAGTAGCAGTGTGCGCTGCAGAAGCAGAGCGTTTGTACGGAGCTACCGACGAACAGATTATGGAATGGGCAGGAGCCTTTTACGGCCTGATGGCGACTGGAAAGTTCATGCCCAACACACCAACTCTGATCAACGCTGGTCGCAACAACGGCTTAGGTTTAGCAGCTTGTTATGTTCTCCCTATCAACGACAGCTTGATCGAAGGCAAAGGATCTATCTACGACACGCTACACGGCATGGCCACAGTGCACAAAGCTGGAGGCGGGACTGGTTTCTCGTTCTCTAGCATAAGGCCTGAAGGTAACTTAGTCAACAGTACCTCAGGCGTAGCGTCTGGACCGATCTCTTTCATGACACTGTACGATGCATCAACCAACGTGGTTAAGCAGGGTGGCACACGGCGCGGCGCTAACATGGGCGTCCTACACTGCACTCACCCTGACATAGTAAAGTTCATCAAATGTAAAGAGGGCGTAGATCAGATCACTAACTTCAACATCTCTGTAGCCGTAACAGATAGTTTCATGGAAGCTGTGTACGGTGACAAACCGTGGGATCTACTGTGTCCCACCACTGGAGAGATAGCAGAGACAGTAGCCGCCAAGGAACTGTTCGACGCAATAGTATTCCAGGCTCATGCAACAGGTGAGCCTGGACTGTTCTTTGTGGACGAGGCTAATAGATTCAACCCGATTCCACACTTGGGACGGTACGAAGCAACCAACCCGTGTGGTGAGCAGCCACTATTACCCTACGACGTGTGCTCTCTGGCGTCAATTAACGTCAGTAAATACGCAACGCAGGATATCAACTACGTCGAGCTGCAACGGGATGTAGCAACAGCAGTTAGGTTCTTGGACAACATACTAGATGTTAATCAATTTCCACTGCCGGAGATAACAGCGCTGACTAAACGCATACGACGCATAGGCTTAGGAATCATGGGTTGGGCTGACTTGCTGATAAAGCTAGAGATATCCTATGACAGTCCGAAAGCATTGGAGCTTGCTGACACCTTAATGCGGGCAGTAAATCACGGCGCACACGAAGCATCAGCAAATCTGGTCGAAACAAGAGGCACGTTTCCAGAATGGGAGAAGTCTATCTGGGGACCGGACGACACGTGCGCGCGGAGACAGGACGGCGAGAGAGTAAGACCGTTCCTACCGCAGCGTCACTGTAACGTAACTACAATAGCACCAACAGGTTCCATCAGTATGATCGCAGGATGCTCGGGCGGCATTGAACCGCTTTTTGCTGTTGGTATGATTCGGAAGCAAGCTGGTGCCGAGATGCTGGACATTAACCCTATGCTAATCGAAGTGGGAGAGCGGGAGGGATTTTTGTCTGACGAGGTGCGGGCGCATATCACAACACACGGCACCGCTGACCACCCAGACATCCCAGAGAAGTGGCGCAAGATATTCGTAACAGCGCACGAGATACCAGCAGAGCAACACGTACGTATGCAGTCGGCGTTTCAGAGACGATGCGACAGTGCTATTTCGAAGACAGTAAACCTGTCAAATAGTGCCAAGGTAGAGGCCGTAGCTGAGAGTTATATCCTAGCTCATAAATTGGGCTGTAAGGGCATCACCGCCTATAGGGATGGTGCACGACCGGGTCAGACCTTAACGGCCGGCACAGGCGATCCTGAGGCCAAACAGGCCCATCTGACAGGCCTAGTACGACCAGAATATACGTGGGGCTTTACTAGGAAGATAAATTTCGGAGAATTGGGTAAGATTTACATCACAGTCAACACGGACACTGAAACAAATCAGATGCTGGAAGTGTTCTTAGGTTGGGGCAAAGCAGGCAGCGATCAGAAGACACTGGTGGAAGCGCTCGGTCGAGTGATCTCACTAGGCCTGAAGGAAGGCATCGCTGTCAGCAGTATAGTTAAGCAACTCATAGGCATAGGCGGGAGTACTGGGGTTTTCTATAAGGGAGGCAGATTCTCTTCGATCCCCGACGCTGTAGCCAAGACAATGCTGGCGGCCTCCAACGAAGCAGCGCCTGTTAGTGAGCAGCTAGGAATCTTTGAGCAACACTGTCCTGACTGTGACGCCAAGCTGGTTTTAGTGGAAGGCTGTAAGAAATGTATGGCATGTGGATACTCCGCGTGCGGATAGGAGTGTAATGGACTCAAAAAAGGAGTGCGGCAAGCCCGCCAACAAGGTATGTGGGGGACACAAAAAGTGGGCCAGGAAGTATGTAAGGCAGGTCGCACGTAGATACAGAAAGGCTGTGTTGCGTGCGGCTGTTAAGGAAGCAAACGAGGAGGATGATGACGAATCTTGAGTCAGGACCGCGACACGAAAAGGAAAGTCTAGGCTTAGTGGGGATGGGATTGGCTGCTGTAAAGCAGTCGGTTCAATCCGCTAAGCTGGACATTATCATAGATATAGCACTGGTGCTAGCAACTCTAGGCATTTGCAACAAAGAAGACAACACCATGTTACACCAGACACACAACCTAGCATTCGGAAGAGACGGGGCCGAGTACTTCGTCTTCAAGCTGGGCAAAGAACAGAAGGACTCTGTTAAAGTGTTTCATGCAGTAGTATCACCTGAGTTCGTAGACGTACAAGCACACATCACAGGTAACTGGGAGCAGCATCTAAGGACGCTCGCCGAGCAATGCCGGAAGGGACAAACAGATGGCCAAGAAGCAGAAGAAGAAGAAAACAGCATCAACGATAGCGGATCTGAGGAAGGAACTGCGTAAGAAGTACGACGAACGTACGATCATACAGTACACCAAAGGAGAGCCTACACCTACCATACCGACTGGATGTATTCGGTTGGACCGAGCGCTAGGAAACGGAGGAGTGCCCCGCAGCCGGATGCTCGAGTTGAGCGGTGAGAACTCCTCAGGCAAGACCACGTTGGCTCTGTCCATCGCAGCAGAGGCGCAACGAGCACTGAAAGAACGCTTCGTAGTATACATTGACGTAGAGATGGCACTGGACACGGTGTGGGCCGAGACATTAGGCATCAACTTCAAACTGTTCGATCACTGTCGTCCGTTGACAGGTGAGGACGCTATCTCTATGCTAGAGGCGTACATACGTACAAACCAGTGCTCCGTGATTATTGTCGACTCAGTAGCGGCGCTCCTACCTAAGGCTGTGACTGCTAACGAGATAGGGGAAGCCAACATCGGGGCCCAAGCTAGACTGGTATCAGATGCAGTCAAGCGTTGTGCGTCTCTACTCAGAGACTATCCTGATACGATCGTAATCTTTATCAACCAGAAGCGTGCTAGGATAGGCGGAGGTCCAGCGTCGTTCAGTTTCGATCCGACTAAGACCACAGGCGGTAAAGCACTTCCGTTCTTCTGTACCACAAGACTGTCACTTGCTAAGATAGAGAGCCTGAAGAACGCTGACAAAGAACAGGTAGGACAGGTAGTAATGGTCAACGTGCTGAAACACAAAGTGAACGGGGGGCCGGGAGCACGCGTGAAGTTCTCAATAGACCAAGAGCGGGGCATAGACGCAGCCCGTGAAGTACTAGAACTGGCGATAGAGAAGGGCCTGGTCGAGCAAAAGGGTACTTGGTACCTCTTTAGTGACACTGAGAAGGAGCAAGGTGAAGCGAAAGCGAAGACGTTTATTCGAGAGAACCTCAAGAAATGGACAAAGGCGGTGACCTCATGAAATATTGGGAGTTTCTTGATAATGTCGTAGATATGTTGGAGCAGGGAGAGTGGTCTGAAGAGAACAGCTGTGGAGATCACTACTGCGGCTGGTGCGGAGCAAAACCTTGGAGCCGTGATCCTAAATATGCGGAGCACAACGAACATTGCGATTGGTTGTTAACTATAGCGGAAGCAAGACTGCTACAAGGAAACCAATGTTCAACGTGCGATCAGCCTTTTATAAACGACAACTGCGGATGTAAAGATGACTGAAATGAAGCCGATATGTTATCTAGATGTAGACGACACGCTGTTGCGGTTCCCCAATTCCGAGGAGCCGCCTGGTGCGGCCGTAGGCGCATGGGATCTGATCAACTTCCTTAACAAACACTACGAAGTTAGGTGGCTGACGTGCTGGTGCCCGTGCGGCGATATGCTCATAGAGCGTGCAGAAATGCTAGCAACACTCCTCAACTATCAAGGGTACATTGGTTCTTCCGGCAGACTGGTACTCACAGACACAATAGAACTAGAGAGTGGGTACAAGCTAAACAAAGGAGAGGATTGGGACGAGAAGATAGAGCTGCTGCGTAGCTTTGCCAATCCACTATCCTTTAAGAACGACAAAACGGACGCAATCGACTTCGACCGTCCGTTTATATGGATTGAAGATGAGATACTACCTATAGAAAGTATGGTGCTAGACTCACGAGGTATGCTAGACTGCTGGGTTCCTTGTAACGTATCCGTAGATCCTCTACGTGTTACCGAGGTGCTTACCATGCTTCGGAGTAAGGTATAATGAACAAACCCATTAAGAAATGCTACAACTGCGACGCACTTATGGTACTTAGGACGGGCCCTTACGGACAATTTTGGGGCTGCTCACGCTTTCCTAAGTGTGACTACACCTGGAAGCCTCGTAAAACGTTATACTGGGACACGCCACATTGGGGAAACGACTGGGATGAAACTCATGAGGACTACTTTGGTATGGACGGTGGGCATAGATTCTGATGTCCATTGGTAAACTAGCCCAGATTACTGCCCCTCATTTTGTAGCAGGTCTGATCTTTATTGACCGCAAGGTAGTAGAGGCAGCGCCGATCATAAGGTACATGGAAGGCTGGACTGCTGACCTGGTGAAACAATATGTAGACAAGAAGAAGTGGTCTATTACTAGCGTGCCTCCTAAACCTTGAGGTAAATCAAGTACTTGTCGTACCAGTACCACAACTGTTCCCAATCAAAACCAGGGCCGGGGTCAACTTTACCTCGGCCTTCTCCACGTACGGCATCTGAAGACACCAGAGAATGTGCCACGATCGTAGCCTTAGTGATGGTAGGATAGGCTATGGTCTTACTGGCATACCAATATCCGCCTGAGCGATACTGTTGCTGTGTGTAGCAGTCAGGTTGTTTGATGGCCTCAAGAAACGTAGCATATGTGTGTGCTCCGCTCACCAAGAATTCACATCCCAAGAAGTATTTGTTCAGCATCGTACGCCCGCCGAATTCAGACTCCCCAGCATGATCTGCTATCTTGGTAGGAGGTATCCACTCTACAACTGTCCCAGTGGTGGCTATGATACCGTGGACTTCTAGGTTGAGACTAGTCAAGAACGCTGGAGCAAAACTCTTCTTACCGTCCGGCAGGATAATCCACTCAGCCATGCTATGGACGATAGCTCCCTCAACTGGCTCATTGACACGACGGTCACGGGCCTCACCTACAGGCCAATCGGATACGTAAGGTATCTGCATCACTTAGTACCTCCTGGTACAATGATAGTCCGGTCACACCATAATCTAATGATGGTTTCCTTTTCGACTACTAAGCCTCTCCGCAAGGGGAGATCTAATACCAAGGTCCTATCTCCGAGAACCATAGTACGTACTGGTCTGGGCATACGACACACTCGTGTCAGCGGCCCTACCACAAGATAGCGGACAGTAAAAAGGCCACGGACTACTCGTGATAGAGTCTCGACAACGCCGACACCTATCCTACGTAGTAGACCCAGTGGCCCTAACATACTCTTGTCCTCACCCTCTCAACATACACCGTCCGAATTGGTTGTAGTTGTTGGTCAGACTCCTCCACGACTATAATGTGT
>JAHOYU010000044.1 GCA_019038625.1 Candidatus Latescibacterota bacterium
ACTTCATCGACTTCCGACCCGTTTATCAGCTTTGCAGCAACCAGCAACAGCGTGAGGAATACCGAAAATATTATAAATCGTTTCATAGTAGGCCCCTTCTTCGAATATACATTCTTTGTATAAACTCTAATCCTTTTTACCCCAACAATCCATCACGGTTCCCGATCCATTTACGTATGGAATTGGTTTTTTTCTGTAACCGAACAATATTCAAAAAAGAAAGAAAAACTTCTTTCGGTTTTTCTTCGGCTATGGTACAGTCAGAATGTCATGGGGCCTCATTAACGGTTCCATGGAACCATCAGAATGGTTGCGCGTTTGGGGGGACGTATAATCAACGGGAGGTGGAGTATGCCCTCGACCATTCAAAGTCCAGCCATAAATGCCAACAAAACCAGCAACAAAACCGCATCCAGCATAACTTCCGATACGATGTCTGGAGAATCTACCGGCTCGATGCCAGGATCATTCAGCACAGAAGCAACAAAACCCACCAAGTCCGGCCCCATTACGATCAAACGACTTACGAACGGCCAGCTTATCCGGAAAATCGAAGACATTGATGCTAGAGAACGTAAGTTGACACTCTCCTCACTCCTTCATTTAGCTGAGCTGGACCGGAGACGGCTCTATCTAAACCAGGGGTATACATCCTGCTTTGCCTTTTGTGTACGTCATCTTGATTACTCCGAAGCGGCGGCCATTCGCAGGATAAACGCTGCCCGTTGCATCCGGAATTTCCCCCATGTCGCACAACTGTTTGGAACCCGTCGGATAAGTGTGACAACAATCTCGAAGATCCATGGAATTATTACAAAAAAGAACTGTGATGAACTCCTGATGGATATCGAGGGAAAAACATCCAACGAAATCAATGTCATAGTATCCAGATTCAATCCGGTTGAAAGAATCCATGACAAGGTCAGACCAGTCTTTGTCCTTGCAGCTGTACCTGACGAGGCTGTAACAAGCAATAATCACATCGATTCCGACACTAGTGGTAAATTATTTACCGCCGCATGCGGCGGTAAGGGAACGGACTTGTCGAAGGAACCCATCTCGTCAGTGAAAAATGATAGTTCCAATTGCCATCCTGCTCATTCATCGGTCGACGAAAGTTCAAACAATCGTGAAGGCCTTAAAACACTAACCCGCAAACTCAAGTACAAGCTCGAATTCGGCATCGACCCTGATCTGATGAGCAAGATAGAGAAAGTAAAAAAACTCCTCTCGACTAAATATCCTGGTAATCTAGGATTTGAAACATTGTTCGAAGAGCTTATCGATGAGTATCTGGAGAGGCATTGCCCGGAAGCAAGGAAAAACAGAAGAGATAAAAGGATAGAAAACAGAAAGAAAAAGATTGATAAGCAAATAAGATCTAAAAAACAAAATAAATCCACAAAAAAGAAAGAACCCAAAACAAAGAAAAAATCCAAATCAAAGAAAAACTCAATAAACAACCCTCAAATCACCAATCAGAAAGAAACGAATCAAAAAGATCCATGTGTGTGTGAAACAAAAAAAGAAAATAGTGTCAGCCAAGAAGCAGCCTCCTCGCGTCATATCCCGGCTCATTTACACGATGAAGTATTCATTAGAGATGGAGGGAAATGCACATATATCGCGCCAGATGGGCATCGATGCAACTCAGGGTGGAACCTGCACATCGATCATATTGTTCCTTTTTCCCTGGGTGGTCTGAATTCTCCTGACAATCTCAGACTTCTGTGCGGAGGGCATAACCGCATTGAAGCTGAGCGAATCCTGGGAATAAAAGTGATGAAAGATTTTATCAAGCGAGAATAACCAGAATCACCGCGGCAAGATAACGACCTTTCGAGACATCGACTCGTCATTCACAGTCAGGTTGAGAAAATACACTCCGGGCGGGATCCGAGAACCAGAGTCGTTTTTGCCATCCCAATGTTCCAGGTGATAGCCAGGTTCTTCTGGCTGGCCCAGAATGTTAGCGATGATTCTCCCTGAAAGATCGTATACACAAAGCCTGACTTGAGCGGGAGCGGGGATATAGAATCGAATTTCTGTCCCATATTTAAACGGATTGGGACTATTCTGATATAGAGTCGCTGGCAGACTCGCTGTAGTAACAAGATCAACTGTTTGCTGATCTCTTGAACGGGCGTGCTATACTGTTGGTTTCAGTACGACTTTCCGCCCACCGATCTCGATCATTGTCTTCGAATAGGTCTGCTTTATCTTGATCAGACCATCTTCGAACACAAGGACATCCACTCCATTCCTGATCTCCAGTTCACCGGCGGAACCGCTGGAAAACGATGGTCCTTCATAACGCCAGCTCCACAATACCTTCTGCTGTTTTTCATCGACAAAGACTTCCTCAGGAATAAACCTGAATCCTCCATGCCCTTCAAACCACGCCGACCATGCGTCCCGGATACTATCCTTTCCTTTCAGTCTTCTCCCCGTCCAACCTTCAAAAACAACATCTTTGGCAAATCCATCGAGAACCTTTTCCAGATCATGATCGTCCCAGGCTTTCATCCAGCGATCCATGAATTCGATCATCTCTTCGTGTTTAAGATTTTTCATTGGTTGACTCGTCACCTTTCTGTATCTTCAGCCTGTCGTCTCCACCCGATGCGGGTTCAAATCGCTACTGGATTACAATACTGTCTTTTCGCGCTGATTTTATCAAGAAATACCTGAAACAGGTCGCTCGCTGGAAAGATGAAAGATAATATATCGAGCCAGCTCGATCAGTCTGATCATGAGGGAAAATGAAAAGTGGCCAAACCAGTATACCCGACGCAGTTTGTAAGTTTATTTCATCCTAGTCGGTCGGCTTGGCCACGAAACGGTAACCTGTCAGTTCAATACCGCTTTATCGGTGGAATCAGCGGAGAGACGCATAGTCATCTGTTACCTGTATCTATAATCGTCAGTATTGATAAAAACTTGAACAGTTTGAGGGGGGGGCATCCTGGATTGCCATACATCAGAAAGACTTCTTTTCCTACAGGCTCTCCAGCTTCGCTTTTGCCTGATCCTTCCAGACACCGTCTGGTGCAGCCTTGATATACTTTCGAAGAATGGCCGCGGCATCATCCAACCGGCCCGTCTTCTCGTAAATGACGGCGAGCGAGAAAAGAGACTTCAGGTGCAGCGGATCTATCTCACGAGCCGCTTCGAATGCATCCTCGGCCTTATCGTAATCACGCAGGTGAAAATATGAAGCTCCAAGTGCATAGAGGTACTCGGGATCAGTTATCCCTTCCATGTCAAGACCACTCAGTACGTCGACAGCTTTCCTGTGCATACCGAGTTTCTGCCAGGTCACACCGAGGTTGAATATCGCATCGGTGAATCCACGATCCTTTTCAACAGCCTTTTCGAAATTCGATGCAGCTTCAGAATATTTTGCCTGCGAAGCAAGCTCCAGACCAGTATTATAGAAGGTCGCCGCTTCGACCAGCCGATCAAACTTCCTCCTGTCCTCTGATGTCAGGGGTACACGGATACCTGTTCCGGGCTCCGGAGCGATGGCTGGGTCCATCCCGTTGTATTCAGCTACATCAGCAGCCCTGCCCGAATCGCCATAGTAATCCATCGCGACCGATTCCCAATTCTCTCCCGCCTTTATCCTGTGAGTGATCGAATCACTGATGGAGATCTGCACTCCGGCACTCTTCTGTCCGGCGCAGGATACCGTGAGCGCAATAGCACAGGTCAGGATCAGGAAAACTGCCGATCTTGTCCAAATCATGCTCGGCTTCGCCCGGGCGCTGTATTTATCATAATATCTCACTTCATTTTTCCCGCAGCCTTTACGGCTTCTTCATAGACGGTCCTGATCGGCACCTCGGCCTTAATGGCGATCTGCCTGCAGGATTCGTACTCAGGAGCGTACTTGACTTTCCCACCGGGAAGTACACCGAACTTCACCGATACCCTGCCATATTTCGTTTTGACATTTTTATTATAACGCTCAAGCTCCGCCCTGCCCTCGATCGTCACCCTCACACCAAGAGTCGTCGTCTCTTCGAATATCAGGCCAAGCAACCTATCCCTGTTCTCGATGGAACAGAGAACGGTCAGGAGAGAACCGGGGCGACCTTTTTTCATCATCACCGGCGTCACATACGATTCGAGAGCGCCTGCTTCGAACAACCTCTCCTGAAGATATCCGTAGATTTCGGGACTCATGTCGTCGATCGTCGTGTTAATGGTGACGACATACCCCTTCCCCACAGCAGGAACCGCTTGAACGACTCTCAGCATCCCGGGGCCGGGTTCTTTTTCGCGTGTTCCGACCGAATATACGATTCTCTCGGGCACTATTTCAGCACTCACTGGAAGCTCTTCGGCCAGAGCCTTCATCAGAGCGGCCCCGGTCGGAGTTACGACTTCGCCTACCTCGTCGGAAAAGGTCACCGTGCGACCTTTCAATACTTCGAGCGTAGCGGGGGCAGGCACGGGCAACTTCCCGTGAGCTATCGAGATCTTTCCGCATCCAAAAGCAAACGGCCTGTGGTAGAGCTTCGGGAATCCCAGTTTTGAAAGTGCGACCGCCGCGCCGACGATATCCACTATAGAATCTACCGCACCTACTTCATGAAAATGAACTCTTTCCAAAGGCATCCCATGGATCTTTCCCTCTGCTTCTCCCAGCACCAGGAATGTCTTTTCAGCCATTTCCCGCACCTTCTTGTCGAGGCCCGATCGTCTTATCATGGAGAGTATCTTCGCAAGGTCTCTCGAATGTACCTTATCGGGGCAGATCACTTTCGCCCTCACAGCGGAGATACTGTGCCGCTTTACCCTGCCAAACACGATTTTGAAAGGCTCAAGCCCGGGAAGCCGCGAGACTTCCGCCTGTACTTCAGCTGGCTTTACTCCCAGCGCAAAGAGGGCACCAAGGAACATATCTCCACTCAGTCCCCCGGCCGGATCGATTACAAGCATTCCGGGATCCTTGATGCTCTTTTTATCAGTTCCAGTTCCAACCTTGATCTTAGAAGTTTTTCTCACATTATTCTTTCTGGTTCCAGACCTCTTCACTTCTTCTCCTTCTTCCCCATATGATCATTCGCGCCGACGTTCTCTCCGTCAGCATCATCGCTGCGACCATGTATTTTCCTGCAGATCACTGCTGCGGCATAAGCCGCACCGAAGCCGTTATCGATATTCACGACCGTCACTCCCCCGGCGCAGCTGTTCAGCATCGCCAGCAGGGCCGCCAATCCGCCGAAACTCGCGCCATAGCCTATGCTTGTAGGAACAGCTACAATCGGTGCTTCGGCCATTCCAGCCACGACGCTGGCCAGCGCTCCTTCCATCCCGGCAATGACAATTATCACATCAGCCTTACGAATATCTTCCCAGCATGAGAATAGTCTGTGAATCCCCGCCACACCGACGTCGATGAACTTGTCGACATGGCATCCGAAATAATGCGCCGTCCAGGCTGCTTCCTCGGCGACCCCCATATCCGATGTTCCACCGCTGACTATCGCTACCCTGCCCCTTCTCGCGATCTCACGCGTCTCGACGGCAAACAACGAACCCTTTTCATGCCAATGAGCATTGGGAAAATCGGAGGAAACCACCTCGAACGCCTCGACGCTGCACCTTGTCGCCAGCAGATTACTGCCATGTTCCACTATTTTTTTCGAGATACCCGCGATCTGCTCCGGAGTCTTACCCTCGCAGAAGATGACTTCCGGGAAACCCCTTCTGAGAGCCCGGTGATGATCGACCCTTGCATATTCCATATCCTCGAAGGGAAGTACTTTGAGTCTGTCCAGAGCCTGGGTGACATCGATATTCCCCCCCGCTACATTCTCCAGCAACTCTTTTAAGCGGGCTTCATCCATTTATTATCTATCTCCTCTCTGAGCATCGACAGGTGACCGAGAACGTCCTCTCTGGACTCTGCTGTGACAAGCGCCATCCTGTAT
>JAHOYU010000045.1 GCA_019038625.1 Candidatus Latescibacterota bacterium
CAACAATGACTTCGCCTCCCCATCCCACGATGTGGCCTTGGGGTTGAGAAAAAGCGGTTCCAGCGGCAAAGATGAAAGAGCACAAACACACCAGAAGAAGATTGGATCCAGTTCGTTTCATGATATTCTCCATTTCCCCTTTAAATTGGATTCACTTTGTCAGACAACCAATCTGGCAACCTCGGTAATATTTATTTTTTCCTCTCACTACCTCAACAACAACGCCTTCTGGGTCTCCACCCGGTCTCCCATTTCCACCCGGAAAAAGTATTCACCCGAAGGAACCGAGCGGCCGGTGGAATCCTGACCTTTCCAGATCACAACGTGCTCACCTGGTTCATAGTGTTGCTCTGAAACATCGGCCACCCGGCGGCCACGTATGTCGAATACGGACACATGGACTTGTTGTGGTTGATCAAGCTTGAACGAGACCAACGCCATGGGATTGAACGGGTTAGGGGAAATCTTCACAACTCGGTCACTCGCTGGATCAATGCCACCTTTGGGCACGGTTCGAATCACGTCCGTCCCCATGACCAGTTCCCCATCGAAGGTCTCGCCCGTCAGTGTGGCCTCGGTGTCGCCACAGTGGATGCCTGTGTCGGCCAGGCGGAAGTGGAACATCAAATCGAGGTCGCCGTCGTCATCGATATCCGTTTCGTGCCGAACCAAGCCGCTGTTGTTTGAATGAGACTCCAGAGCTCCATCGGGACCAAAACGGACCGTTGTATGGTCCAGGGTTGTCGCATCGAATTCAGCTGTGCTCAGGACTGCTACCGGAACAACTCCTCCTGCCCCGCAGTTGATCGCATTCGTATCGCTATCGGGCTTCACATCAATGGTACAATTCACAATGGTCGAAGAATTGTTTTTCAGGCCCAAGCCGAAATAATCACCGGCCGCAATCGCGACAAAGTCGGCACTTGGTTCCGGGACATCGCACTGACCGTTGTTGTTTGCCCCCCAACCTGCAATCGACCCGTCGGATTTTAAGCCCAGATTGTTCCAACCACCCGCCGCGATTACCACAAAGTCCGTGTTTGGTTCAGGTACTTCCAGGACGCCGGCATTATCGAGTCCCCAGGCCACAATCGACCCGTCGGATTTCAGACCCAAGCTGTGATGCTTGCCCGCCGCGATTGCCACAAAGTCCGTGTTTGGTTCGGGTACGTCGCAGATTCCAAAGGAGTCTCGTCCCCAGGCAACGATCGTTCCGTTGGACTTCAGACCCAATATGTGACGACTGTCTGCGGCAATCGCCACGAAATCGGTGTTCGGTTCGGGCACACTGCCAATGCCCAGGTAGTCCGCTCCCCAAACCACAATCGACCCATCGGATTGTAAGCCCAGGCTGAAATTTACACCTCCGGCTACTGCCACGAAATCCGCATTCGGAACAGGGACGTCGCACTGGTGTTCGTCGTTTCTGCCCCAGGCCACGATGAAGCCATCGGATTTTAGACCGAGATTGTGCCAATAGCCCACGGCAACGTCCACGAAATCAGTGTTCGGTTCAGGAACATCGTCCACGCCGTAGGTGTTTGTGCCCCAGGCTACGATCGAGCCGGAGGATTTAAGACCTAGTCTTTGATCGCTACTTGCAGCAATGGCCACGAAGTCAGTATTCAGGGTATTTTCCCTACAATTTAAACTCGCATGAGAGATCCAGAACACTACGGAGCCGTCGGCCTTCAAACCCAGCCCGTGATAATCCCCACCTGATATTGAAATAAAATCTGAATTGGGTTCAGGGATGTCGTGCTGACCAAATGTATTGTCTCCCCAGGCCACGATCGACCCATCGGACTTCAGCCCAAGACTGTTATCGTTGGTCCCGGCGATGGCACTGAAGTCGGCATTGGGAGCCGGAATATCGCACTGAGCAAAATCATTTTTTCCCCAGGCTACCACCGACCCATCGGATTTCAATCCCAGGCTGTGCTCGGGGCCCGCTGCGACCGCGACGAAGTCGGCATTGGGGGCCGGCACATCACACTGTCCATCGTAGGTGGAACCCCAAGCCACTACTGTTCTATCGGATTTCAGGCCAAGATTGTGATAAGCGCCTCCGGCAATTGCCACAAAACCAGAGTTCGGATCAGGGACATTCAAGTGGCCGCTATAATCCTCTCCCCAAGTTACGATTGACCCATCTGACAATAGGCCAAGGCTGTGAATACCTCCCGCGGCTATGGCCACAAAACCAACATTCGGTTCTGGGACGTCGCATTGGCCTGCGCCGTTGGCTCCCCAAGCCACAATCGTACCATCAGCTTTCAGACCCAGGCTATGCGTCCGGCCGACCGCGATTGCCACATAGTCTGAATTCGGTTCGGGGAGGTTGCACTGACCAGAGTAATTCTCACCCCAAGCTACGATCGAGCCATCGGGTTTCAGTCCCAAACTGTGGCCACTGCACCCGGCAATTTCCACAAGATCCTCTAACTCGGATTGTTTTACAATTACCTCGGATCCCCACCCCACGATGTGGCCTTGGGCCTGGGCGAGAGCGGTTCCAGAGGCAAAGAGGAAAAAGCACAAACAGGCTAGATGCAGGATTGATCCAGTTCGTTTCATGATGCTCCTCATTTCTTCAAATTGTGGCTAAGTTTTGAAAAACAGTTCGGCAATTCCAGATTTTACAAAATTGACATTTATCATTAATGGCCCCCTGATTCAACGGTAAAGAATAGGCGGTAAAGGGTAGTCTGTACTGAAAGTCCCATTGCTGAGTCGTTGGTATTCACAGCAGACGGAATACTTGAGAGAGACAGGGGCGATCCCGCGGTATTGAGGGTTGCTACAATATTTTCCCTGCAATCAGTTCAATCCCGGACCTGCTGACACCGTATTGTTTGGCCAGCATTTTCCAACCCGCAAGGGCACTTCTTGTTTGTTCAATAATTGCCTCAATTGAGGATTGGTTCAGATTGGCCTCCAACCCCAGTTTGGTCAAATGATCCAAACCCGGGTCACGTCCTTCACCCATGACCATGGTGCTTTGTTCTCCACCTGGGCCAGACGAGAAGGTTAAATCGTAGGCCGGAGATAGCTTCCACTGGCCATCCGCATCCATTAAAAAACTAAAGTTCTTGGCGTGGTCATCACGGTTATGGGCTAGCACATTAAATACGGCCAATCGATACATTTTTTCGACCTCACGCACGTCACGGGTCAGAACACCTGTAAGAGCTATCAAATCTTCGTAATCGAGGGATGGGGTGCGGAAATCAGAATGCAACAATCCGCAGGCTGTATGCATGTGGTATCGCTTATCACCGTCTCGATCAAAACGCTTTATGGAAAAATAGCCGGTGCCCTTTTGGGCCGGGAATAAATGTACATCAGGAATTTGAATGCCTGCCCCTTTGGCCATCTGTGCATAAACATACTCGACGGCACCGGCATCAGAGTCGTCCTGGCTATTGGCAAATTTCACAAGCCACGGCGCGTATTCAGCGGGCAAATCATTGGCACCATGAATGAGGTGCTCACTGGTCTGATCAATACCGACAAGTGCTTTTGGGCGTGTACCGGCAGATGATCCGTTTAAAGTCAGAAGTTCTTGCAGGACATCTTCAGAAGTACCGTGCAATACCTCTTGTGTTTGCTCTGCCAAAGTATCGAGACAAATGGCCTCATATGTTTCATCGGAACTATGATCAGGTTCGTAAACCAGGGCCCCCATGCCATGCATGCCAACATTTGCCAAGCGATCCAAGGGTGTGATTTCTGATGAAACAATGCCCTGTGAACGAGCGAGGCGATCAAACAACAATCGTCCCCAGCCATCTGGCAGACTGTCATTGAAAACACCGGGCAAACCTTCAAACAGGTCATTTTCAAAACTGGAAACACCTGAGTCGAGGGGCAAGCGCAGAGGGGAAATTTCTAATCCATGGTCAATAAACGCACTGTCATACTCAAAATAGATTGTGCGGTTCCGCATGGCAAAGCGCCCAACAGGGGTAACACCAATTCCAAAGTTAAGACCGACTTTAATTTCCTTCACAAGTGGGAACTGGCTCATTTGCGTTTGCCTCGTTTGCGAGTGGGGGCGCTATCGGCTTCCAGTACTTCATCAATTGAGGTGAATTCTGATTTATTAACCTCTGTCGCCTTGAGAATGTCATCCAAACCGCCAAGCACCATCTGAAGCTTCAAAAAGGACTCCAGTGAAATGGAATGCTTTTGTTCGAATTGGCGAAGCGTTGGTAACGGCACCCCCGAACGTTTGGCAAGTCCTTCCTGGGTAAGGTCCATCTCCAAACGCTGCCTGCGGGTGTTTTCGGCTAGTTTTTTTTGTGCTTTTGCCTGAGTGTTTAATAACATCATGATATCTCCTAATGCCTTTATTTAGAGTTTACTGACATTATACCATTAGTTGAAGTTCTTTCAAGTTAACTTTGGGAGCGCTTTCTCTGTGCCTACGGAATATTCCGTCCCCATTGAATCCTAAAGCTCTCCTTTTGAGTTGTTCGGAATTTGGGGAAGCTTACGCACGCACAGAATTAGAGAGCGTTGATAACTACAATTTGGCCAGGCAGGAAAGCTTACTGAAGGACTAGATCCAGGGTGTCCCGGGCGATCATCACTTCCTCGTCGGTGGGGATGATCATGATTTTTACTCGTGAGCTCATTTTGCTGATGATGGCTTCATCGTGTCGGGTGGCGTTCTTGAAGGGAT
>JAHOYU010000046.1 GCA_019038625.1 Candidatus Latescibacterota bacterium
AGGGTAAGATGGTGTCTATGAAGACACGTACGGACAGAACGCTGTTCTTTGATTATCTGCCCATAGAAGTCGGTGGTCTGAACGGCATGACGGTTCGATTCCTCCTGTATACCGTACCCGGCCAGGTCTACTATAATGCCACGAGGAAACTTGTTCTAAGAGGTGTGGATGCTGTAGTGTTCGTTGCGGATTCCGATCCTGCAAGGATGGAAGACAACAAGGAAAGTCTCTCAAATCTTGAGGATAACCTTAATGACCTGGGGCTGTCGCTTTCTGATCTGCCCTGGGTGATCCAGTACAATAAAAGAGACCTGCCAGGCTGTATGGACAGGGAGATGATGGATAGAGAACTCAATACATCTAATACTGATTCGTACGAAGCGATCGCTATGACAGGCGAAGGAGTGTATGAGACTTTTGAGGGTATAGCGAAAAACGTGTTCACTACTCTCAAACAGGACTTGCGCGAATCGTCCGTCAAGATAGACGAGCAGGAAGTGAGCTCTCAAGAAGAGATAAGTATTGAGGTAGTCGCTCAGGGTAAGAAAAGAGAAAATGACTCAGAGACGGACGAGAGCGAATCTTTAGGTTACGCAGAGGAGAGAGAAGAGGAGCACGAATCTGTCTCTGAGTTTGTAGATAGTGTACTGAAGGAAGGGGAGATCGAGGAAAGTATCGACCTTCGTTCCAATAGTGAGGGGTACGAGGAATACGGACATGTCGTAGAACTCGGAGGCGGGAAAGAATCGTCGGAAAAACCGGATGATCCGGTATCGGAAGAGGACCCGGTTTCCAAAGTCACCGTGGCGACCACAGAAGAGAAAATAGATATCATTAATGACCCTCTCGACAGGCTGCCCGATACAGCGGTGGAGACAGAAGTCGTTTCCTCCGGGATGGGCGATCGAAATGAAGAAAATCTGTTTGAAAAGATCATTAAGGTCCCAGTCGAATTGACTGAAGAGGAGATCAGGAACAAGACACCTCTGAAAGTGATCCTTGATATCCATGTCACTTCCTGAGATCCCTGCGGTTGTCCCTATTTAACCACAGAGAAATAATGCTTGACCGTCCCCCGATATATGCCGATGATGTGTATGTTGGAATGTCGCTTACCCGGGAGTGATAAATGGCCAGGATATTGATTGTCGATGATGAAGTAAATGTCAGGATGCTGTACTCCGAGGAACTTGAGGGCGAAGGGTATGAGACCCTTCTTGCGGAGAATGTCAGCGAAGCTCTGGCAGCAGTGGAGAATGATTCTCCGGACCTTATAATCCTTGATATAAAACTGGGAGATGAAAGTGGTATCGACGCTCTGATGGAGATCGTCGAAAGGGATAAGCATCTTCCCGTCATAATCAACTCCGCGTACTCTGTCTACAAGGATAATTTCCAGACTTGGGCTGCGGACGCGTATATCGTGAAATCTGTCGATCTTGAACCTCTGAAGAAAAAGATCGGTGAACTGCTCGAAAAAAAGGGGCAGGCATGAATTTCCCAAGGGCCGCCATACTTTTATCAGCATGCCTGATAGCCGGGGCGCCCGCGATGCTCGCGTCGCAGAACGTATACGAGGGGGAGAGTGTATTTACGGATTATCTGAACCCGGTCGGTGAAGTCTCTTTCATGAACATTCCTGGACTGAGTTTCAACTCTTCAGTCGGATTTTCCTACATGTCGTCAGGCAACTATGGTTCCGATGGATTCGGTTATTATCTCGGACATTTTTCGTACAGGCTGAGATCCAACCTGACCTTGAATTGGGATGTCGGTGTGAGGTCTTCGATGATGGGGCCGGAATCCGGGGAGAATACCCAGATCTTTCTGCCGAACTTCGATCTGACATACAAGCCCAGCGACAGGCTCATGGTCAGGCTTTCGTTCCACCAGTACAACAGGTCTCTTTATAATTACGGAATCCGCCGTTAACACCCTGTATCCCTCCACTTTAGTCACATTAGCCTTGACACTGGCGCCTTTCTGTTCTAGCCTGTGCGCATTAGGAACCTGCGTACATCTTTGAGGGGGTAAGGAATGGGGTTGCGCTGGGACAAACTGCTTGAATTCACCAAGGGTGAGGTCAAGGAAGAGAGCAGGGAAATCGCGCGGCTCAGGAAGAAATACGATTCCGGTGAAGCCAGGGTCGGCGATGTCCTCGAATTGGCGAAGTATCTCCAATCAAGAAAAGAATCTCGAAAATCCAGCATTATTCTCGGCGAATTGATCAGGCGTAAAGATATCGGTATGGATGTTCTTCTCGATGTGTGCGAGTTGTTCGAGAGATCGGGTAATTACGAATCTGCTTTCGAAGGGTATGAAAAGCTGAGAAGTCTACGTTGCGAGGAAGCGTTACCCCTTTACAGGATGGGCAGGCTTCTTGAGAAGCAGGGCAGGCTCACTGAGGCTCTCAAACTTCACAGTGAAGCGCTTGATCTTGAGCCGGAGAATCCGGAGTGTCATTACAGGCTTGGAGTAGCTTTTACAAAGAACCGTGATTACGATAAAGCGGAGTTGTGTTACAGGAAAGCTATCAACATAGATCCGACACATTCGAAATCGTACACGAACCTTGGATATATTCTGGATCTCAACGGGAAGCGTAGCGCAGCTCTTCAGCAGTTTCGAAAGGCCGTACAGCACAATCCCAGAAGCGCCGAAGCACATTTTAATCTCGGAGCTCTGTATGGGGACGAGGGTGATCGTAATCAGGCGATTAAGGAATTCAGAATCGGGATCGAGATCGATCCCGGTTGCATCGAAGGCCACTATAACCTTGGTGTGGCTCTGATAAATGAGGGTAAGTACGACGAAGCTCTCGAAGAATTCAGCAAGATCCTGAAACTCGAGAGCGACAACGTGAACGCCCTTTTTTACCAGGGGCTCATCTACTACAGAAAAGGTCTTTACTCCAAGGCCCTGAAAAAACTGCACCAGGCTGCCCATCTGAATCCTGGTAATTCGACTATTCTGTTCTACGTGGGAGAATGCTTTAACAAACTGGAGGAACCTCAGAAGGCGCAGGAGTATTTCAAGCGTGTAGCCGAGATCAATCCTGATGATCAGAGAGTATATTTCAGTATGGGTATAGCTTATGAAAAACAGGACGACAAGCGCAAGGCTCGCGAATGGTACAGGATGGGTGGAGGAGGTATCCAGGGAAGCATCAGGGGGACGAACCGCATAACCGGATGAGACATTCTACGTTCATATCGTTGTTCTTGTCGTTCTTCCTGATACTGGTCGTTCTTCCCGTCTGTCCGCTTCATGGCTCTAACGAATCGATAGAGCCTTCCTCATGGATCTATTCTGCATTCAGATCGTTCGAGCTTGCAGGTCTTGTGGAGCTTCCACCATATATGCCCTGGAGCAGGGCAGATGCGGCATTCCGTCTTGACCGTCTGTTGCAGAACCTGGATGGGCGCGAGGATATCCTTTCTCCACGCCAGGTCTTTCTTCTGGAGAGGCTTCGTGGAGAACTTCAGGGAACCTCTTCCAGGCCCCAGGAAAGAGAGGATCGGCCACTTTATATTTTGAGAGAAGGCGGGAGATTTACCGCATTCGATCTGGCGGCCGGACTGTTTTTCAAAAAAAAAGAGGGTCGCGACAGAGGTGAGCTGGATGGGCTGGCCGAACCTTCCCTTCTGATCGATCCAGGTGGGGGGCTGACCTTTTACACCTCATATCGTCTGCGAATGGAACCTGAATGGGGGCTGAATTCTGCGAAGAACAAACCTTCGGCAAGAGAGAAGAGTTTCCGGGGACTCACTGCTGAATACGAGAGAGCGTACCTGTCCTGGAGCACGGCGAGGATAAGGGTAGTAGCCGGAAGGGATTACATCCATTGGGGAAATGGGAGGGAAGAATCTCTTATCATGTCCAGCAGCGCGGGATCGCTCGACCAGGTATCGTTCAGTTTGGAGATGGGAAGGTTCCGGTTGTCGGGAATACAGGTCTCACTCGACAGTGAGTCGGAAAGACATCTGGCCGGCCACAGGCTTGAGATAACATTTCCTCGATCGATAAGACTGGGTATAAGTGAGACTGTAATTTATTCGGGCCGGCCGTTCGATTATTCCTACATGCTTCCTGCAGGCTTTTTCTATGCAAATCAGTACAACGAAAAGGGTGACGACAATATTCTCTGGGGCCTGGACTGGAAGATCCCGCTGGGAAAGGGAACTATCGTATACGGAGAATTACTGATCGACGATTTTCAGTATGAAGGACGAGGAGAAGCACCTGACAGACTTGGATTTTCGATGACAATAGAGAAGATGTTAGATACCGGCGACCGCGAGATCGAGTTCCTGGCAGGATATACATATATCGATATATTCACCTATGCCCACAAGGATTCTCTGGGGACAGCCTATGTGACCGGCAGAGGGGCCATTGACAATGACCCTCTACTCGGTTCGAGGCTGGGGCCCGATTCAGACAGATGGTCGTTCCAGGTGTCGATACCGGTCACCGCGAGGGTAATGGTCTCTCTGGGAGCCGATCTGACGAGGCGAGGAGAGGGGAACGATCTTAGAGAATGGGACAGAGAGGAGGATCCTGATCCGGATTTCCCAAGTGGGGAAGTAGTTACGGAGAAGATGTTTCATTTAGCTGGATATCTGGATCTTGGCCACGGATCCCGGATCGTAGCGGGTGGCGGACTTGTCAGGACGTCACCTGATCGGGTGGGAGGGGACGAGGGATTCGGATACCTGGGACTGGTCTTTGATTTCTGATGAGAGTTATCACAGGCATACTGTCAATAATGAGGCTCCATAATGTCGTGGCGGCTGTCTTTTGTGTCGCGACCGGATACTGGATCGTATCCTGGCCGGAGATTCCCCCGTTAGCTGTCCTGACTGCAGTGGCTCTGGCCACAGCGGCAGGGAATGTGATCAATGACTACAACGACATCGGTATCGATCGTATCAACAAACCGAAACGTGCGCTTCCGTCGGGCAGGCTGGCTTCCAGGACAGCACTGTCTCTCTACTTCGTCCTGCTTCTGCTTCTGATCAGTACATTCCCATTTCTTTCCGTCCAGATCTCGATCTGGATATTCGTGTGGATAATACTGTTGTTTCTCTATTCAAGATTTTTCAAGAGGATGTTCCTGGCCGGAAACCTGCTTGTGTCTGCCGTGACCGGGAGTGGATTCTTGCTGGGAGCGCTGGTCGCGGGTCGTATTGCCCAAGGCATGATCCCGGCAGCTTTCACCTTTTTGTTCGTGCTGGGACGGGAACTGGTAAAGGACTGTGAGGATCTGGAGGGAGACAAAAGATTCGGGGCCAGGACCATTCCTGTAGTCTGCGGGCAGGTTGTCGCGTTGAACTATGCTGCTGTTATCTTCGTCATCCTGGCGATCTTATTCCCGATTCCATGGGTAAAGGGGGTCTACTCGACCGCTTACATGTGGATCATGTCATTTTCTGTCTTGCCGATACTTATCTTTTCAATCATATTTGCGCTGCAGAAAAGAAAAAATGGCCTGGTCAGTAAATTGTTAAAGCTGGGGATGTTTTTCGGGATCTTCGCTTTTCTGGCCGGCTCGATTCAGCGATCTGGATAACAGGGGGCCGAATTGTCGAGTGATGTAATAATCGTAATTGTTCTTGCCATAATTCAGGGATTGACCGAATTTCTTCCCGTGAGTTCTTCAGGCCACCTTGTGATAGCGGGAGCCCTTCTCGGATCGAGAGATCCTGCCGGGGCCGGCAGTATAATGTTTGAGATCGCTGTTCATGTCGGTACTCTGGGGGCTGTCGTAACGGTTTACAGGAAGAAGATCGTCGCGTTGGTGCGCACAGCGGCAGGGTGGATATTTCCTGCCCTCAGAATAAACGAGACATTCAAGGATGATTCCCTCTACATCGGGTGGATATTCCTCGGGTCGATACCGGCCGGATTAGTAGGCATCCTTTTCAAAGACCGGATAGAGGGGATGTTCGATTCCCCCGGGATAGTATCAGGCCTGCTGATAGTGACCGGTGTGATGCTTCTGCTCTCGAAAGGTCGTGGCGGTGATTCCTCTCTCACATGGAAAACGGTGATTCTGATCGGTATTGCGCAGGCTGTAGCGATATTTCCCGGCTGTTCCAGGAGCGGATGGACCATCGCTGTCGCGCTTTTGATGGGGATCGGGTTCGAGAGAGGTGCAGAATTCTCGTTCATGTTGAGTCTCCCTGCCATTCTGGGAGCTCTTCTTCTGGAACTGGTGGATGGCGGTGTTATTTTCTCCACTTCATCAATGATCCTGCTGGTTATCGGGACCGTCACCGCATTCGTTGCCGGCCTTTTCGCGCTGAAGTTGTTGATATATATACTCAAAAAAGGTTCGTTTTACAGGTTTGCATGGTATCTTATCCCTGCGGGATTGGGGCTTCTTGCATATTTCATGATAATCGTGTAACTGGAATGCCTGGAACGGTTGACCGTGCAACCTGCCTGTGTTAGATTGAGGCCTGCCGCGGACAAGTCAATCATCAAGGAGATGTAATGCTCGGCAAGGTATATAAACCGAATGAAATAGAAAATAAATGGAGCAGGGCCTGGGATGAGAGCGGTGTTTTTACGGCGGATGTAGAATCAACATTACCACCGTACACGATAATCCTTCCACCGCCGAATGTGACAGGAAAACTCACCGTGGGTCACGCGCTCGGGACGACTGTGCAGGATATCCTCATCCGCTGGAAACGGCTTACAGGTCACAATGTGTTATGGCTTTCGGGGACCGATCATGCCGGGATCGCGACACAGAACGTCGTAGATCGTTCACTCGAGAAGGCCGGTACCTCCAGAGAAGAGATGGGCAGGGATGCGTTTCTGGAGGAATGCTGGAAATGGAAGAAACAGTATCACGGGAGGATAGTCGAACAGTTGGGTCGGCTGGGTGCGTCACTTGACTGGAGCCGGGAGGCTTTTACTCTCGATCCGGGAGTATCAAGTGCTGTGAGGGAGATATTCGTACGCCTCTTTGAAAAAGGATTGATTTACAGGGGGAAATATATTGTCAACTGGTGTCCTTCCTGTGGAACGGCGATAAGCGACGAGGAAGTAGATTTCAGGGAAGAGGATTCCAAACTTTACTACATAGCCTATCCGTACGTTGATGGTAAGGGTGAAGTGATAGTAGGAACGACCCGTCCGGAAACGATGCTCGGAGATGTTGCCGTCGCCATGAGTCCTGATGACCCGAGGGCTGGGAAGATGAAGGGGATGTTTCTGAAGCTTCCTCTGACTGACAGAGAGATACCAGTGATCTTCGATGAAGCGGTCGATCCTGAATTCGGGACCGGATGTCTGAAAGTGACGCCCGCGCACGACGCGACCGATTTCGCTATAGGCCTCAGGCACGGCTTTGATCCTGTGGTCGTCATCGACCGTACTGGCAGAATGAACGAGGAAGCTGGAAAATTCAAGGGCCTGGGAATATTCGAGGCTAGAAAGGCCGTGCTGGCCGCCCTGGAAGAACAAGGATACATGCGGAAGATAGATGACTATAGACATTCGGTCGGACACCACGATCGGTGCGGCCAGATTATCGAGTCCTCGATCTCCAGGCAGTGGTTCCTGAAAATGGATTCGCTGGCTGCTCCTGCTGTAAAATCCGTCGAAGATGGGGATGTCACGTTTTTCCCCGAACGATGGAAGAACATCTATCTCAGCTGGATGGAGAATATCAGGGACTGGTGCATATCGAGGCAGCTCTGGTGGGGTCATCGGATACCGGTGTGGTATTGTGATGATTGTGGCGAGATGACAGTTACGAGAGAAGACCCGGATCGATGCGCTAAATGTGGCGGTGGGAAAATAACCCAGGACGAGGATGTGCTGGATACCTGGTTCTCCTCATGGCTCTGGACCTTTTCTCCCCTGGGCTGGCCAGATGAGACAGCCGACCTGAAGACTTTTCACCCTACAGATGTACTGGTTACCGGAGGAGATATCATCTTTTTCTGGGTGGCGAGGATGATCATGGCCTCTATAGAGTTTCTGGGAGAAAAACCGTTTTCCGACGTATATATAACGGGAATCGTCCGCGATACAAAGGGACGGAAGATGAGTAAATCCCTGGGGAATTCGCCAGACCCGATAGATATCATCGAACGCAGGGGCGCGGACGCTTTCCGTTTTACCCTGATGATGCTTTCTCCTCCCGGACAGGATCTGATGTTCGACGAGAGCAAGGTCGAGATAGGTGGACATTTCGCTAACAAGATCTGGAACGCGGCGAGATTTGTCCTGAGTCAGGGTGAGGGTGGTGACGGGATGTTCGATGGTGAAGATGCCCCGGATGGCAGCGATCCCGTACTGGATCTCTTTTCTCGCCTGTACGGAAAAAATCCTTCATATGAGACTGCATTTGGTTGGGAGGATAGATGGATCATCAGCCGGTTGAAGGCGAGGTTCGGGGAATACGGAAGGTCGATAGACGGATTCAGGTTCGATGAGGCGGTCAAGACTGTCTATGATTTCTTCTGGCATGAGTTCTGTGACTGGTATCTGGAACTCTCCAAGCCAGCGTTCCGGGATGAGGGTCCCCGGCGGGCCGGAGCCGCAGTGACTGCAAGGGCTGTACTGGGGCTTTCAATGGTGATGCTGCATCCGGTGATGCCGTTTATTTCGGAAGAGATTTGGTCGATGCTTTCACCTGACGCTCCTCTTCTGGCGGGTTACAGGCTGAAAGATCTTCCAGACGATCTAATGGATAAAGATCTTGAGGCAGGCGTGGAGATGTTCAGAGAGATCGTTTCGAGTATCCGTAATCTCCGTCAGACTTTTAACATTGCTCCAGGGACTGAGGTCGGGATCATAATCTCCGCTGAACCTGGCAGGAATATTCCCGCGAGGCTCGAGCCATTTCGTGGACAGATCCAGGCTCTGGCAAAGGTGAGTGACCTCTCAATATCGGATGATGCTGAAAAACCGAAAGGATGCGCGGCATCGGGACATACACATATAAACATTTATCTTCCTCTGGAAGGTGTGATAGATATCCAGGAGGAAAGAGACCGGTTGAGCAAGGACCTCGAGAAGCTTGTAAGGGAATCGGATAAGATAGGTGTCAGGCTCAAGGACGAGAAGTTCACAGGGAGGGCGCCTGCTGATGTTGTTGAGAGGGAACGTGACAGATACGGAGAGATGATGGACAAGCGCAGACGTATTGCGAGTATTCTGGAGGATCTCGAGTGACGGATGAAAAGGACAATATCGAAGAAACAGAGACCGGGAAGAAAGAGAAGCCGGTCGATCCTATGGATATGAGGAGTGACAGGACTGTAGGGGAGATACTTCTCGAGGCAAGAGAGAAATCTGGACAATCTCTCGAAGCTTTGAGTCTTGAAAGCAGGATTCCCAAGAGATCACTCCAGTACCTCGAGACTGATAACTATGAAGCGTTTCCGGCGAAAGTCTATGTGCAGGGTTTTCTCAGGACCTATTCCCGGTTGCTCGGGCTTGATGTTCAACAGATTCTCAGCAAATTTGAACTGCAGACCGGTCAGACACACAAAAGCAGGGGGGATCTATGGGAAGTGGAAGAGACCTTTGTCGAGGAGAGTGTCCCCTCCACCCACATTTTCAGGAGGTATCTCCTGCCGGCGGCAGGGATAGCCGCCCTGGTGATTCTGATCGTCTGGAGCATAGCTAGACTTACCGGGGACGATGTCAAGCTTCCCGAGGATATGCCCGGCACAGGGGAAAAGATAGAAGCGGCCAGAGATTCGGTATCCCTCGAACAGGAGGGTGTGCCACAGTCAGAAAGTTCCGGAGAAAAAAAAGCTGAAGATGGTGCCGGGGCTGGAAATACCGGGGACCTGCCCGGTGAAGAGGACAGCTTCCGGGAACAGAATGAAGTAGTGCCTGTTGAAGTGGTGAACAGTCCGGAACCAGATCGGGAGACTCAGACTGCCATGGAACTCAGGATCATCGCGAGGCCGGCAGACACGACATGGTTTGATATGGTCATATACAACACATCCGGATCTGAAACGGACAGTATTCTCAGGGATTTCATCCTATACCCTGACCAGGTCGAAAGACTGACCGCGACCGGTTCTTTTTTTTTCAAGACCATAGGGAATGCGGGCGGATTCTGGCTCGAACGTGACGGAGAGCGGCTCAAGCCTCTCGGAGAACATGGAGAGGTCATCAGAAACGTTGTGATCACCCGAGCGGGGATTCGTTTGGAATAAGGTATGGCCGCATGTCTGAATTCAGAATCCAATCAGATTACGATTTAACCGGAGACCAACCCCAGGCGGTCAAGAGCCTCGTTTCCGGGATCGAGTCCGAAAAAAAATTTCAGACTCTGCTCGGTGTCACTGGTTCCGGGAAGACATTCACGATTGCGAACCTGATCGAGAAAACGGGCTTGCCGGCGCTTGTCATATCCCATAACAAGACTCTGGCTGCCCAGCTCTACGGTGAGTTCCGTTCGCTTTTCCCCGATAACGCGGTGGAATATTTTATCAGCTATTATGACTATTACCAACCCGAAGCATTCATCCCTTCTACCGAGACATATATAGACAAAGACGTGTCGATAAATGACGACATCGATCGTTTGAGGCTCAAGGCCACAGGATCGCTTATGTCGAGGCGTGACGTGATCGTAGTGGCGAGTGTGTCCTGCATCTATGGCCTGGGTTCTCCTGAGGAATTCGCCAGAATGACTTTTTCCCTGTCGGAAGGTGAGGAAGTAGGTAGGGACAGGCTCCTGAGGAAGCTGGTCGACATAAGGTATTCGAGGAACGACATAGAATTTGCCAGGGGCACATTCAGGGTAAGAGGAGATACCATAGAGGTAAGGCCATCATATATGGAAGAGATCGTAAGGGTAGAACTGTTCGATGATGAGGTGGAGAGGATCTCAATCGTACATCCCATCACAGGAGAGATCCTCAGGCGATCCAAGGAGATCAATCTGTTTCCCTCGTCGCATTTCGTAGTTTCTGGTGAGAGTGTTGAGAAGGCGATCGTGGAGATAGAGAAAGACCTGGTGGCGAGAGTCGGAGAATTGAAGGAGAACGGATTCGAATTCGAGGCTCGGCGCCTGGATTCGAGGACAAGGTACGATATCGAGATGATGCAGGAGATGGGGTATTGTACGGGTATAGAGAACTACTCGAGGTATTTCACCAGCCGCAGGCCAGGGGAAAGGCCGGCGACTCTCATTGATTATTTCAGGGACGACTTCCTGGTGATCATTGATGAATCACATGTGACGATTCCTCAGATAAGGGCGATGTACAAGGGTGACAGAAGCAGGAAACAGACTCTTGTGGAGCACGGGTTCAGGTTGCCCTCGGCTCTCGATAACAGACCTCTGAAATTTGACGAGTTCGAAGATATGATCGACAAGTTTATATTCTTGTCGGCAACGCCTTCGGATTATGAGCTCGAGAAGTGCGGCGGAGAAGTGGTGGAACAGATCGTCAGACCGACCGGCCTCCTTGAACCCGAGGTGTTAATCAGGCCTGTAGAAGGACAGGTCGACGACCTTCTGGGAGAGATAAGGACACGGACAGCGAGAGGGGAAAGGGTACTGGTGACTACCCTGACCAAGAGGATGTCCGAAGATCTGACAACGTATCTCTCGAAGCTTGGAGTCAGAGTACGCTATCTTCATAGCGATATAGATGCGCTGGACAGGGTTGAGATTCTCAGGGATCTGCGTTTTGGCGAATTCGATGTCCTGATTGGGATCAACCTTCTGAGGGAGGGGTTGGATCTGCCCGAGGTAGGTCTGGTGGCCGTTCTGGACGCTGACAAGGAGGGATTTCTCAGGTCACGTACGTCACTGATTCAGACGGCCGGAAGAGCGGCTAGAAATGTCGAGGGCAGGGTGATCTTCTACGCCGACAAACTGACCGACTCGATGAAAAATGCTATGGATGAGATGAACAGGCGAAGGGAAAAACAGGCGGCGTATAATAAAGAACATGGAATCATACCTCGATCGATTGTAAAATCGATCGAGGATGTCAGGATATCGACCTCAGTCGCGGACGCGAAACAGGATGTGAAAGACGACGATACGGAACAGGTCATCCCTGACGGCTGGGACGATCCGAGAATGATCGATATGCTTGAGAAGGAAATGAAGAAGGAAGCGGAGGCTCTGCATTTCGAGAAGGCTGCGAGTATAAGGGACAGGATCGAAGAGATCAGGATGAACCTTCGAAGAAGGAGTGAAGAGTGACCGGAATCGAAGAGGCTATCAGGGTGACGGTGAAGGCCGCACTGGACGAGGACCTGGCCTTCGATGATATAACGACCTCATTGCTGGTACCTGCAGGCATTATGGGCGAGGCGGTGATAATAGCAAGGGAGAGTGGGGTCATATCCGGTCAGCTCTGTGCCCGGATGGCATTTGATCTGGTGGATGGGTCACTTGAGTACCTGCCGACAGTTCCCGATGGAAAGGGAGTGAATGTTGGAGAGAAGGTCGCGGTGATCAGGGGTAGACTCGCGTCTATTCTTTCAGCGGAGAGGACAGCCTTGAATCTGCTCGGCCACCTTTCAGGGGTCGCGACCATTACTTCGAAATTTGTCGGCCTGGTCTCTGAAGCCGGTGTGACTATCCTGGATACCAGGAAGACCCTCCCGGGGTTGAGGCATATCGAGAAGCAGGCCGTCGTCGACGGAGGCGGAAAGAACCACCGTCCGGATCTTGCTTCATACATCCTGGTCAAAGAGAACCACATAGAGTCGGCAGGGGGAATCGCTTCTGTTGCCGAACTGTTGGGAGAGAAACTGGGGGAGAGTGAGATCGAGGTGACATCCATCGAAGAACTCCGCGAGCTTGAACAGTTCAGACCCTCGAGGGTGATGCTCGACAATTTCGGACCTGATGGCGTCAGGAAGGCAATCTCGCTGATCGCGGGATGGGACGGCAAAAGACCGGAAATAGAGGTCTCCGGGGGTATAACGACCGGCAATATTGAATCGTATTCTATTGAGGGTGTGGATTTTATCTCTACTGGTTCGATCACAGCTTCGGCCAGAGCTCTCGACCTGAGTCTTCTCGTTTCGATAGACAGGGAACAGGATGGGTATGACTGAGATCATTCCTGATGAGTTGCATCCCGCGCGAATAATCGAACTTTGCGGAAGGGGCAGGTTTGGCACCACCGCAATATTCTTCTGCAGTGTTGACTCTACGAATTCAGCCGCAGCTTCCATGGCTGCGGGACTACCGGAGGGGAGCATTATCCTCGCTGGAAGACAGACCGACGGGCGTGGAAGGAAAGGTCGCGACTGGTACTCGAGCACCGATGGAAGCATTGTGGTTTCGATAATCCTCAAACCGCAGGCCGATCCGGTCACCCTGACCTGTCTATTAGCTCTAAGCGCTGCGGATGCTATAGAGGCGGAGGCCCCGGAGGTCGTGGTCGATATCAAGTGGCCGAACGATATTTATTCGGGTGGAAGGAAACTTGCGGGGATACTCGCCGAGAGAAGTGGTGGGGATGTGGTCCTGGGAATAGGCCTTGATGTCAATGATGATGCAGATGATTTTCCCGGGGAAATATCGGGGTTGGCGGTATCGATGAAGATTCTTGCTGGAAGGTCTTTCGATCGGGGGCTTTTGCTGACCTCTCTTTTGAGATCCTTCGAGAAAAACTATATGAGATGGGAAAACGAAGGGTTCAGTATATTCCGGTTCGACCTGGAAAACAGGCTGTTATGGAAAGGTATGAGAGTAAGCCTGGATTCGGGGGACGAAGTGGTGACCGGATCGCTTGAGGGATTGACAGATGAGGGCTTTGTCAGGATATCATCTGATGGGAGAGAGAGGATCTTCAGCTCCGGGGATCTTACACTGGCCGATAGTATAGATAGTAGTGGGAACGGAAGGGAGCATGGATATGACAGATAGCATGACGACTTCCGTACTCGTAATGGACAGGGGGAACGGTTCCCTCAAGGCAGCCCTGTTCCAGAACGGGAGTATCGTGACGAGATGGCGAGACGAACCTGCAGATAAGATCCTGGAATCGGTAATGGATTCAGAGGGTGACCCGAAAGATATCATCATCGCTTACTCGAGCGTAGTATCTGAGTGGGCGGCTGGGATAGAGATCCTGGCCGGAAAAACAGGTATCCGAAATCTTCTCAGGGCAGGTCATGACATCGATCTTCCTTTCAGGTTGCTCGTGGATAATCCGGGCAGTCTCGGTCCGGACAGGATATGTGCCGCGTGTGGGGCCTCAGCTCGAGGAATAGATGAGGCTGTCATAATCGATGGGGGGACAGCTGTAACTGTCGACCTTTTGACCTCTGAAGGATTTTGTGGCGGTTCTATATTCCCCGGGTTCGGAATTGCCGCCGGGGTGCTTTCAAGTGGGACAGCCGCTCTTCCTCCTGTTGAAGTCATCCGGGACCCGGGCAGACCCCCTGGCCGGTCCACTATTGAAGCAATTAAAAGAGGCGTATTCCATGGAGTGAGGGGAGGAGTGAGGGAGATCCTTGCCGCGACCCGGCTATCCGCCGCCAGGCCGTTACCTGTCCTCCTGACAGGGGGGGCGGCAGGATTGCTGCTGGATGTATTGGAAGGTGATATCATTTCCATTCCAGACCTGGTTTTCGAAGGCCTCTATCATATCTCCTGCCTCGCATTCTCATCGAAATGACCTGATATTCAAGAAAAATTGAAATCCTGATATTTAACACTTGAAATAGCTTGATACTTCAAATATATTATCATTCGCTGGAGGTTGGCACTCCAGCATGTAGAGTGCTAACTGGCATTAAACATTAGGCATTAAGGTTATTTAACAATAGGAGAAGGGGGTAGAAATGAAGATCATGCCGCTGGCTGACCGGGTGCTTGTTAAGCCGATGGATGCTATTGAAGTGAAAAAGAGCGGAATCATCATTCCGGATACAGCCAAGGAAAAACCTCAGGAAGGTAAAGTCATAGCGGTAGGCAAGGGCCGCCGTAACGATACTACCGGCGAGAGGATCGAGCTTGAGGTCAAGAAGGGCGACAAGGTCCTTTACGGGAAATATTCAGGAACAGAAATCACGGTTGATGACGCAGAGTATCTTATCCTCAGGGAAAGCGATATTCTGGCTGTCATATAAGCCTGCAGGAAGGAGCAACATTCAATGGCAAAGCAGTTGAAATTCGATACAGATGCCAGGGATCGCCTTAAAGCGGGCGTAGATCAGCTTGCCAACGCGGTCAAGGTGACTATTGGCCCAAGGGGCAGAAATGTGATCCTGGACAAAAAATTCGGTTCACCGACGATCACTAACGACGGTGTGACTATCGCAAAAGAGATCGAACTGAAGGACCCGTATGAGAACATGGGTGCCCAGATGGTCAAGGAAGTAGCTACAAAGACTCAGGATGTAGCTGGTGACGGTACGACCACAGCTACGATCCTCGCCCAGGCCATCATCACAGAGGGTCTGAAGAACGTTACGGCCGGCGCCAACCCGATGTTCATCAAGAAGGGCATCCACAAAGCCGTCGAGGCTGCCGTAGGTTATATCAAGAAGCGTTCGAAGCAGGTCCGCAAGCGTGAAGAGATCGCGGCCGTGGCCACCATCTCGGCGAACAACGATCCGGAGATCGGTGAGCTTATTGCCGAGGCTATGGAGAAGGTCGGCAAGGATGGAGTCATCACTGTCGAGGAAGCCAAGAGCATGGATACCGATCTGAGCGTAGTCGAAGGTATGCAGTTCGACCGCGGTTATCTCAGTCCCTATTTCGTGACCGATGCCGAGCGCATGGAAACTGTCATCGAAAACGGATATATCCTTATCTACGATAAGAAGATATCTGCTATGAAGGATCTTCTTCCCGTTCTCGAGAAGGTGGCGCAGGTCAACAAGGCTCTGCTTATCATCGCCGAGGATATCGAGGGAGAGGCGCTCGCGACACTAGTCGTCAACAAGCTCCGTGGCACCCTGCAGGTAGCAGCAGTCAAGGCTCCAGGGTTCGGCGACCGCCGCAAGGCCATGCTCGAGGATATAGCTGTTCTTACCGGTGGCAAGGTAATATCAGAGGATGCCGGGTTCAAGCTGGAGAACGCTATTGTCACCGATCTTGGCCAGGCCAAGAAGATCTCGATCGACAAGGACAACTCGACCATCATCGAGGGTGCTGGCAAGCTAAGCAAGGTAAAAGAGCGTATCAACCAGATCAAGGCCCAGATCGAGGATACCACTTCCGATTATGATCGCGAGAAACTTCAGGAGAGGCTTGCAAAGCTCGCCGGCGGAGTCGCCGTCATCAAGGTCGGAGCGGCCACCGAGATCGAGATGAAGGAAAAGAAAGCTCGTGTCGAGGATGCCCTCGCCGCTACAAGGGCTGCAGTCGAGGAAGGTGTCGTACCCGGTGGAGGGATCACTCTTCTTCATGCGGCAACAGCTGTAGAGAAACTCGATCTCAAGGACGAAGAGAAGATCGGTGCCGATATCGTCGCCAAGGCTCTCTACGAGCCGGCAAAAATGATTGCCATCAATGCAGGCAGAGAAGGCTCTGTCATCATAGAGAAGATCAAGCATGAGAAGTCGCCTGAAATCGGTTATAATGCCGCTACAGGTAAATTCACCAGCATGATAGCTGACGGTATCGTCGATCCGACGAAAGTCGCCCGCTCGTCGCTGCAGAATGCTGCAAGCGTCGCGGCGCTTCTTTTGACGACCGAAGTGACGATCACCGACATTCCCGAAGAAAAGGGCCCTGACATGGGTGCAGGCGGAATGGGCGGAATGGGCGGAATGGGTGGAATGGGCGGAATGATGTAAGTGTCGCCCGGATAAGTATGGAGAAGGCGCCCGGTCTTTCTGGCCGGACGCCTTTTTCTTTTTCAGGGCATTCTTTTGTGTCACATGGATGGCTCATGGCTTCATCGATGCAGAATTAACTTGAATTTCTCTATAAACCTTCATATTTTTCATCGGGTATTGAATAACCGGATTCTGATATTTATGAAATGAAGGCGGAGAGCCGGAGAATGATTTCCTTACATGAACCTGGAGGTTTCAAGTGAACCGGTGGAAGAGAATCGGGCCGTGGATGTTAATTCTGGGTTTCTCGATCTATATGTCGATATTTACCGGATGCGACAATTCTTCAGTAGATCCTGATCCGGGTGTACCAGCCTCACTGGATCAGCTCAATATAATTTGCCATGATCTGGCGCCTGCTCCGGGAACGACGGCGCAGTTGACGATCCAGGTAGACGGGTATAGCCCCTCAGGCGAATGGCCCGTATATACATGGATTTCCGATGGCGGTAGTTTCCCCGACGGAAACACCGGGATCTCGGTCGCGTGGACAGCACCGGATACCCCCGGCCTTGTATCATTTACTGTGACAGGTATTCTTGGCGGTCTGGCTGACACCACTTCGACCTATGTGCTGGTCCGGAATTTCGAGGAGATGGATACCGGGAGGTTGTTCAGTTGTCATCCGAGATTCATATACAACGAACTCTACTTCTTTGGTGATGGCGATGGCCTTCCTCCCAGAAGCCCCAATTTTATAGGATATCATTGCTATAAGTACTTGTCGCCCAATATGAGTGTGCAGATCTCGGTTACCGAAGATGTCGAGGGTAGCGGATACGATCTCTACATGCCGGATGGCGGATCCGTTGTCGTCGGCTCGTTCATAAGAAACTATTACGGTGGCCTTCAGCAGCAGAGAAAGGATGCCTGGGTCTTTCCTCTCGCAATCGGTTCGATCATTAACATATCGGACGATGGTGGCGGGGTCAGTTCAAGGGGTAACCAGCATGTCCATCCATTCTCGAATGCTTTCGGTGCGAAGGTCGTTTGGGAGGCAAGGATCGCAGGAGGATCTGCCGATGGGACCAGTGACCTTTCGGATGTCGGATTCTGGGAAAGTTTCTCAGGTGACACCATGTATGTGACACAGAGCCATGACTCCACATTAGGTCTGGTTGGCACTGAAATGGGATATATTCACAGGTATTATAACAATATCAAACCAATGATAACTCCCGATGAAGACAAACTCTTATATTTCGTTGATACGACAGGAGTTTATGAGCCGTGTCTAATAGATTTGCTTCCAGATCCCGATATCGGCTCCAGGCGGGCACTGATGGTCACAGACGAGAGAGGTATCTTTGAGACCGCCGGCATCAGTGTAAACGAGAATACCGTATTTCAGTGGAACAATGATGCCGGGATAGTAGCGTTTGTCGAGAGAAGCGGAAAGCTCTGTTTTTTCGATGCTAATAACGAGTCGGTCATGATAGTGCCGGGAATCGATGATGCCAATGCTGACGCCGTGGAGATCGTCTGGTCTCCTGACCACACGGAATGTGCCGTTGTGAGGGCGGAAGGTATCTGGCTGGTCAGTGTGTCCGGACTCATGTCTGCGGACCCGGTCTTCCGAAAGGAAAAGAGTACGGATGGAATAATCGGCCTTGCCTGGTCGCCGAATATGGACGAACCGAAACTGGCCTTCAGGATGATAAGAAAGGGAAAGAATGTCGAGGACTCTTTCTCCGCTCTGATGATATCTTATCTGAACGATGGAATTACCGTATATGCTTCACCGAGCGTTCACTGGAACACTCCTTATGAACCGAATGTCGACTATACATATCTGAGGGTCTTCTTCGACGAGGATGAAAACATCTACGCTCCAATACCGACTCCCGAATGGAGCGGTGAACCGAACAGAAACGTCGAATGCGCGATCTTCTATTGTTATTAACAGGCTTTTAGCCGACCTGACGGAGACGGACTACCGCATGCAATCTGCTAGGCTGGGGAAGCTCCCACCATACCTGTTTGTCGAGATCGACAGGCGGAAGACCGAGTACGCCCGTTCTGGTGGAAAGGTGCTGGATCTTGGTATCGGTGATCCGGACCTTGGGGCTCCCGGAGTCCTCAGGGATCTTCTTGGCGAGGCACTTGGTAACAGGGAATACGATCGGTATCCTTCGGATCGTGGATTACCGGGACTTATTGAAGCTATCAGAAAATGGGCACTTAAAGAGCATCGGGTAGATCTTTCCCCTGATGAGATACTGATAACGATCGGCAGCAAAGAGGCGATCGCTCATCTTCCGCTGGCCGTAGTCGATCCTGGAGATACAGTACTGGTTCCCGATCCTGGATATCCTGTTTACAGTTCGTCTGCGATCTTCGCCGGGGCCCAGCCGGTGACCATGCCTCTGCTTCAGTCCAACGATTTTCTGCCCGATCTCGAAGCGATCGACACCGACATATCCGCACGGTCCCGGATGATGTATCTTAATTATCCGAACAATCCTACTTCCGCAATTGCTCCTTCCGGGTTTTTCGGCCGGATGCTTGAGTATTGTGGGAATAACGGTTGTATCCTTGTCAATGACGCTGCCTACAGTGAGATCATGTACGAAGGCAGGGCCGAGGCTCTGTTTCCCATCGGCAGGGAGAGCAGCACGCCCTATATCGAGTTTTTTTCCTTTTCGAAGACCTTTTCAATAACAGGTTGGCGGATCGGGTTTGCGATCGGGTCTCCTGAGGTCATCTCCGCCCTTGGAAGGCTGAAGGCGAACATCGACTCTGGTGTATTCAGTGCTGTTCAGGCCGCAGTCGCGGGCCTTCTCGAAGCTGACTACCAGTCGGTGATCAACGAGATAATCGATGTATACAGGGAGAGACGTGATATTCTCTCGGATGGCCTGAGAAAGGCCCGCATAGAGTTCGATCCTCCCGAGGCGACCTTTTATTTCTGGATACCGGTGCCGGGAGGTGAGAAGTCGATCGATTTCTGTGGAAGGCTTCTAGATGATACCGGTATCGTTGCTACACCCGGTGTAGGATTCGGGCAGGGGGGAGAGGGGTATTTCAGGTTGTCTATTACCGCTCCCACGGATACAATAAGACAGGCATGCGTTAAGCTGGCAGATTTCAGATAGTCGGTCCGGGAGGTTTTACTTGTTAGAAGAGAAAGTCGTTCTAAAGGGGATAAGGGTCTTTGGCTACTACGGCGTTTCCCCGATGGAGAGGGAAGTCGGGCAGAAGCTGGAGATCGATGTCGAATACTGGAACGATTTTACGAAGGCCTGTGTGACAGATGCTCTGGAGGATACGGTCAACTATGAAAGGGTCCACTCAAGAGTGATGGATGTAGTTGAAAAGAACAGGTTCAACCTGATCGAGACTCTGGCCGATGCTATCTGTAGCGAGATCCTGAATGATTTTCCTGTTACCAGGATAAAAACGACAATAAAGAAACTTACACTTCCATTTCCCAATAATCTGGATCATGTCGCAGTCATCGTCGAACGCGAAGCAGGATAAGCCCTCAGTCACCGTTTATCTCTCACTGGGATCAAACGAGGGTGCGAGGGAAGAACATGTGCTGGCAGCTGCTGGTCTTTTATCTATCCAGGAACATATCGATTTTGTGGAACTAAGCCCACTCTATGAGACTGAACCTGAAGGAACCGGTTATTCGAGGACATTTATAAATGCGGTTGCCATGTTAAGAACGGCAATCGGGCCGTATCGTCTTCTGGACATCTGCCAGAGAATCGAATGGGAACTCGGCCGGGTGAGGCAATCTCCTGATTGTGACAGGGCAATTGACATAGACATAGTGCTTTACGGTGATCTTGTGATGAATGATGTGAGGCTGGAGTTGCCTCATCCCCGTGCGGTCGGAAGGATGTTTGTACTCCAGCCTCTTTTTGATATCGATCCAGGAGCGGTTTTCCCACCGGTCGGTGTCAGTGTCGGTGAACTTATCGGCAGGAGTATCGGCTACGGATGGGTCAGAAGGGTCTCGACCCGCAGCGTACTGTCATCGAACTTCTTGAGTAGTAAAGATTTGGATTGATATTGACATCGCCATGTTTTTTCACTACCGTACAGCTTATGAAAGACCTGAAGGACCGGCTGATATCCGGCGGAATCAAATATCTTGCGATAGAGGGTAATATCGGCGCGGGCAAGACCACTCTGGCGCGGCTTCTTGCCGCCGAGACGGAGGCGCGTCTCTTTCTCGAAGAGGTGGATGATAATCCCTTCGTAGAGAAATTCTACGACGATATGCCCGGTTACGGGTTCCAGGCGCAGATATTCTTTCTTTTGAACAGGTATCGCCAGCAGTTGGAAATATCGCAACAGGACCTGTTCTCCGAACTGATGATCGCCGATTATCTTTTTGCCAAGGATACGATCTACGCTCACGCTGTCCTGGGCGATGATGAACTTGTGCTATATAACAGGCTGCATTCAATGCTGGAGACGAAGATTGTGAAGCCCGATCTGGTCATCTATCTGCAGGCCACTCCTGAAGTCCTGCTGCAGAGGATCCGTAAAAGAGGCAGGAATTTCGAGAGGAGCATAGGCGACGATTATCTTGCCGGGCTCAACGACGCGTTCAATCACTTCTTTTTTCACTACGATGATACACCGTTGCTTATCATCAACACAGATACGACCGATTTTACTTCCAGCAGAACTCAAGTCGAGGATCTCTACGCGCGTATTTCCGAAAAATTCGAAGGTACGCAGTACTATATACCTTCCTGGGAAGAGGGCGATTCATGAGGAAAAAAGTCACAAAGAACACCATCCTCAAGATGAAACGCAGCGGTGAGAAGATCGCTGCTATCACATCATATGATTTTCTCTCGACAAAGATAATAGATCAGACGGGGATCGATCTGATACTCGTCGGCGATTCTCTCGGTATGGTCATCATGGGATACGAAAATACCCTCCCTGTGACGATGGAAGAGATCATTCATCATCTGAAGGCAGTGTCCCGAGCCAGGCCATCGGCAATCGTGGTCGGTGACATGCCTTTCATGTCCTACCAGGCCAGTGTAGAAGATGCTGTGAGAAATGCGGGGAGGCTGGTCAAGGAGGGAGGAGCCGAAAGTGTGAAGCTGGAGGGAGGAGAGAGATATGTCCCTGTGATCGAAGCTGTCGTTCAGGCGTCGATACCTGTAGTCGGACATCTCGGCCTGACACCTCAGTCACTGCACCAGATGGGTGGATATCGTATTCAGGGGCGGGACGACGAATCTGCGGGAAAGATGGTGAGGGAAGCAAAAGCACTTGAGCAGGCCGGATGTTTTGCTATAGTGATCGAGGGTGTTCCTTATCAACTTGCCAACACCATTACGGAGAGTATTTCGATACCGACGATCGGGATCGGTGCCGGCAGTCATTGTGACGGTCAGGTCCTGGTACTGAACGACATGCTTGGGATCCATGAGGAGTCTCTACCCCGATTCGTTAAAGTATATGATGAGATCGGAGACAGGATACGCGATGCTGTGTCGATGTATGTCGAGGAGGTAAAGGAAGGCAGATTCCCGTCGATCGAGCACAGTTATTCGACTCCGAGGAAAAAAAGTGCCGACAGGGCGGGCGACAATGAAGAAAGTAACGACTCCGGCTCAGGTCCGGAAAGCAATAAATAAAGCTCAGGGGAAAGGTCTCAGCGTTGGGCTGGTACCCACCATGGGAGCTCTTCATGAGGGACACGAGAGCCTGGTCAGGATGTCCCTGGATGAGACGGATTTCACCGTTGTCTCCATATTCGTCAATCCCGTCCAGTTCGGGTCCGACGAAGACCTGGCGACCTATCCGAGATCGCTCGATGATGATACGCTGATCCTCGAAAAACTTGGAGTAGACCTTTTATTCGCTCCCGAGGTGACATCCATCTATTCGGGCGAGGAAGCGACAGAGTTTCGGGTGGAGGGACTCGGGGACAGGCTCTGTGGAGCTACCAGGCCCGGACATTTTCAGGGAGTACTTCTGGTCGTGGCTAAATTATTTAATATGGTCCGGCCGGATTTCGCCTTTTTCGGTCAGAAGGATGCCCAACAGGCCGTTATTATTCAGCGAATGGTGGCTGATCTGGATTTTCCGGTGAGAATCAGGTTGGGCCATACTGTCAGAGAGTCGGACGGGCTGGCGATGAGTTCGAGGAATGCTCACCTCAACGGTAATGAGAGAAAGAGTGCCGTAGCGCTCAGCAGAGGCTTGCGGCTGGCATTTGAAAAGGCGAAAGGCGGGGAGCGGGACGCTGGCGTCATCATGGATGTTGTTCGTTCCAGTATGGAGTCAGGCGGATTTGATGTCGATTATTGCGAAGTCGTTTCAGGAATGGACCTGAAGCGGCTCGAACGGCTCGAAGGCACAGTTCTCTTTGCTGCGGCTGGTCGACTTGGCAAAACGCGCCTGATCGATAATATCAGTCTGAGGATTAAAGGCGAGTCTGTTACGGAGGCGGTTCTGGAATTTCCGGAATGGAGCAGGTATGAGTGGAAATAATGGTCTCGCGGCTGTGATCCTGGCGGCAGGACAGGGTACAAGGATGAAATCCGATATGGCCAAGGTACTTCACCAGCTCTGTGGAAGACCTATGATCAGGTATGTTGTCGACGCTGCCGGATCTATAGACCCTGAAAGGATAATCCTGGTAGTAGGATATCAAGCCGAAGCGGTTATGAAAGAGATGGATGGCGAGGACGTCGAATTCGCCCTTCAGGAGGAGAGATTGGGCACGGGGCATGCCGTACTGCAGGCGGGCTCACTTCTGGAAGGGTTTTCGGGTACAGTCATGGTACTGACCGGGGACACTCCTCTGCTCAGGTCGGTGACTTTGGCGGCCCTCCTTGAGACGCATCGGGATTCCTGCGCGTCAGCGACAGTGCTTAGCGCTGTACTTGAAGACGCTACAGGGTATGGCAGGATAATAAAAGACAAGCAGGGACAATTTCTGAAGATAGTAGAGCATAAGGATGCTTCCGATGATGAGAAAAAAGTCAACGAGATAAACAGTGGTATATTCTGCTTCGAGAGCAGAGATCTTTTCAGCGCCCTGGCCGGGGTCGGCAAGGAGAATGCCCAGGGAGAATATTATCTTACGGATGTAATGTCGATACTGCGAGAGGAAGGCAGGAAGACTGTAGTCCATCTATGCCTGGACAGACAGGAAGTCATGGGAATTAATGACGTGGATCAGCTGAAAGAGGCAGAGAGGTTGATGAATTAGGATGGACAGGATCTACGCTCCCTGGCGGAGCAGGTATTTTACGATGGAAAAGAATGATGGTTGCCTCTTCTGCGAGATCCGGAAGGAAGAGAAAGATGGGGAAGTCGGCATTCTGTACAGGGGTGATCACTGGTTCGTGATCATTAATCTGTTTCCATATACTAACGGACATGTAATGGTCGTAGCGAACCGACACATAGAGAAGTTGTCCGAGATCAGGCAGGAAGAAGGTCCGGAATTGATCGAACTTCTCGGTCGCAGTGAAAACGCGCTGGATGAAGAATACCATCCGGATGCGATGAATATCGGAGTGAACAGGGGGGCGTCGGCCGGAGCGGGAATCGTCGGTCACCTCCATTTCCACATAGTCCCCAGATGGAACGGAGATACGAATTTCATGACCTCGGTGGCGGAAACCAGGGTCGTCTCCGAGGAGATCGGGGCAAGTTACGAAAGACTGAGAAGATATTTCGAATAGAATCCCTGTGCGACAGGCCTGATTCGGGGAGTATGGAAAAGAGATTCGAATGGCAGCTGCAAGGAAGAAGAACAGAAAATCAAGAATATCGATGCCTGGTCTGACAGGAATCGTTGTTTTTGCTTTAATGGTCTTTTCACTTTCGGTAAGATGGTCGGGTCTTGGCAGGGGACTGGCTCCGGAAAGGGAATATTTTCAGATGGAAGTGCTGAATGGTACCGGGGAGCCCGGAATCGCTATTCGGACGACGATGCAGCTGAGGTTGATGGGTATAGATGTCAAGATCGAGGGGAATGCCGATCGCTTCGATTTCAGGGAAAGTCTGCTGATCGATCGGCGGGGTAACCCCGGGTTGATGAAAAGTCTTTCACGCAGGCTCGGTTGCCGAAGGGTCCTCCTGCAGATACAGGACCGGCCGGAAGTCGACGTGACGCTGATAATCGGCTGGGACAGGGACAAGTTGAGACTTGAAAGATCGTAATTAACAGGTCCGGATGGACACAAGGGAGGTCGTGCTTGGCGGCGAAAAGACGAATTGGCCTTGTAGCTCTGGTCTTTTTTCTCGGAGTAGTTCTTGGAGGAGTAGTCGGAGAGACGATAGGACTCCTTCTGCCCGAGGATAACGTGATTCGTGAGTTATTCGTTTCTGGCAGAGAATTCCAGGTGGGTCCGGTTTACCTGAACCTTATCGTCATGACTTTTACTCTGGGATTTTCTCTGAAGGTCAACCTGGTGAGTGTTCTCGGAATAATAGTCGTCGCGTTCCTCCTGAGGTGGTACTGCTAGAAGGGAAGTGTAATATGCTGAATGCAATCTTATCCGGGAATTTACTACCGGGCTTTGCTCTGATCGGACCTCTCGGGTGGTCCGAGCTCCTGATCATTCTTGTTATCGTTCTGATCTTTTTTGGCCCGAAAAGGCTTCCAGAGGTGGCTGAAGCAATCGGTAAATCGTTGCGTAAGTTTAAAAAAGCCTCGCGTGATGTAAAAGAGGAAATCGAATCCGGGTCGAAAAATATTACGGAAGACGATGAAAAGCAGGGTTGAGCGGAAGCGATTTGAAAAAATGCCGGACAGTCGATTCGCTGGAGACAGCGACGAAACAGTCCGGCATTTTTATTCTCAATCTTTTTTAAGGGCGCTGATCACTTGAGAGTCAGTTCCCGGTCATCCTCCACGACTGCGTCGTCCCGCAGCTGCTTGTACCACATGGAAAGAAAATCATAAGAGCGCTCCTGCATGATCTCATTCGATATGGCCTGTCGCTGATCAGCGAACGCAACCATGTCCGGTGCTGTTCTTGATATGACTTTTATGATATACCATTCATTCTGCCCCATGACAGGAACACTTATCCTGTTGACCGGAAGTTCGAAACTCGCGAGAGCGAAATTTGTGTTCGAGCCGACTCCCGGGATCGCGTCATCGACCTTGAATGGGGGAGTTGTACTGAACTCCAGTTCTCTCGAATGCGCAACGGCTTCGAGGTCACCGCTTGTCACGGCTTCCTGTCTTATACTTCTGGCCGTATCCCTGGAGAGCTCTGTCTTTCTGTCGTAGCGGATCATTTCAATCAGCTGATTTCTGACTTCTTCGAGAGGCCTTGGCCGCTCGTCGATCTCCCCGGAGACTTTCACGTAGTAAATAGCGTCTTCCGATTCGATCGGTCCACTTACCGTGCCCTTTTCATAGTTAAAAGCGAAGTTCACAATTCGAGGAAGATAACCGAAGTCTTTTATAAATGCTCCCCTGATGAAAGGTTCCACATCAATCATGTCGAGCTTCATCATTTCGGCAGTATTTTCAAAACCTTCATTTTCGATAGTATCGGTAATCTCCGCGATGAGAGTGGAGAGCGAGTCTATAGTATCGTAACCAGGGTCGACCTTCATCAGGATATGGCTGGCCTTTACCTGCTCTTCACCGTTCTCACTTTTTTTCTCTTCTGTCTTGATGAGGTGATAGCCGAACTCGGTCCTTACCGGCATACTTACCTGACCGATATTCTGGGTCATAGCGGTTTCGGTGAAGAGACTGTCCATCATCCCACGGCCGAAGAAGCCAAGGTCGCCGCCTTTATCGGCGGTCATGTAATCATCCGAATATAGTTTGGCTGTTTCTGCGAAATCGTCGCCCTCCATGAGCTCTTTTCTGATCTCAAGCATCTGCTCGCGTACATCAAGATCGTCAAGTTCTGTTGCGGATTTCTCAAGGACTATAAGCTGGATGGAACGTTTTTCCGGGTCCAGAAGTTCGTCGGCCGATTCCTCGTACCTGGCAGCGATTTGCTGCTCGGTCGGTTCATAGGGAGGATCTTCATTCAGCCACGGCACCTTGACGTACTGGACCGCCATTTCGATTGTGCGTTTTTCGAACTCGTCCTTGATCATCCTGTCGGGCATAGATATCTGTGACATGAGCATGGATTCGAATTTCACGCGGGGAAGCTGTTCCCTGCCCCATCTTTCCAGCTCGGTCCAGTCCATCTCTGGATTAGACAACTGGCGCAGGTACTCGTTATAATCAAAGTTCCCCTCATCATCGACGATCATACTCTGGAGTTGTGGGTGGGGATTCCTTCTGAGGAAGGAAACGAGTTCGTTATCGTTCACTGTGATTCCGAGTTTCTCGATTTCCTGAGTCCTCAGGATCTCCATAATAGTCGTTTCCCAGGCCTGTTCGGAAAGCATATGGCTCTCGGTCGCGCTGAAAGAGAGGTTATCCCCTCTTCTCGCGCGGATCTGAGCGAGAAGCTGCTGGTACTGGAATGAATACATCTGTCTCGAGATCTTCTGGCCGTTCACCGAACCGACGAACTCCGAACGTTCGTTCGGGTTCTGATTTCCAGATTTCTGGTTCACACCGAACAGTGAAAAACCTGTAATCCCAAAGGCCACGACAACTACCCAGAGGATGGTTTTCGTATTTGCTCTCATCTGCTGTAACATTTAGTATTGTCCTTTTCAGAAAAGGTAAAGGCTCGAACATCTGAAACAAGATCAAGTTAAATTAGCACATAACCGCTGATGTTGCAAATGATTTAACATCCCCGGTCCAGTGTTGCCGGGATGCATCCGGGAGTAGATAGTCACCTTCGAAGCAACAATTTCTCTACGTGATTGACAGGAGGGCAAAGTGATGATAATTTGCAGTGGATATGAAAAAAACTATTACAACGATTATTCTCCTGATTCTGATTATATCTCCGGCAGCCAGAGGGGAAGTGTATCTCTGGCCGGTCAAAGGGGAGAGAAGGCTTAGTTCTAGTTTCGGGGAATTCAGGGACGGGCATTACCATGCCGGGATAGACCTGAGGAGCTATGGCGCGATAGGATTGCCCTGTCTCGCGATATCCGATGGGTATCTGTCGAGAGTGAAGATAGGCCCCCAGGGGTATGGTAAAGCGCTTTATGTTAAGTTAACTGATGGACGGACAGCCGTTTATGCTCACCTCGACTGTTTTGGCGGAGAGATAGACTCCATGGTCTGGCATCACAGGGTCAGGAAGGGTAGCCCCTGGTGCGATATAACGCTGGAGGAGGGGAAATATCCGGTATCTGTGGGTGATACGGTCTGCTACTCGGGAAATACCGGCACTTCGGCTCCGCATCTTCATTTTGAGATCCGGGACGAGCAGCAGCGGCCGATCAACCCGCTGGAAGAGATATACAGCATCCCCGACAGGCAGGCCCCTATAATCTCCGGGCTGGAGATCATTCCGGAAGATCTGCCGGGTAACGCCCAGCCGAGTCTGGTCGACGGCCTTCCTTTTACGAAAGAATGTCTCCTGAGAGCATCTGGACGGGAGATATACGCGCTGAGCGACACTATCCACATCCAGGGTGGGGTGAAATTCGCAGTATCGGTCTGGGATGAACAGGGGTATGGAAGATATCGCATGGCTCCGTTGACGATCGATCTCTATGTAGACGGCCAGACTGTCTATTCTGTCAGGAATTCGGTATTCTCATACATGCAGTCGGCCGAGATAGTGTTGGAGTATCATATCAAGGGTAAGGGCCCGGCAGGCAGATATACACTTCTTTTTAGAAAAAACGGGAACACGAGGACAGACAGAAATGGTCCGGGGATGATTCATTCGATGGGCGGAGTCGATAGAGGCCTTCACCTGAGTCCCGGGTTGCATCGGTGCGAGATAGTGACCGGTGACGCTTCCGGGAATTTCTCCAGGGCTGTATTTAATATCAAACTGGGCAGCCAGCCTGTAATAACAGGGGCGGACAGGCTCGAGGCCGCACCGGAAGTCGTGTTAAGCGCGGTCGATCCGGATGGAGGGGGCCTGAGCGGCCACCTTTTCGAATCCCTCGATGGTGGCGCCACATGGGCGGAGATGCAGATAAGTGAACGGGAAAATTACAGCACGGCTTCTGTCACCGATACTGGCTCGGCGCTGTACCGATTCCAGGTTTTCAGCGGCACGGGCGCCTCAGCCGAGCGCTGGTTTTCTGCTGGAACCGTCTTTTCCGAGCCTGACAGGGCTTTTTTTGAGATCCTGCCTCGTGAGATGGAGGGAGGATTGTATGTTGACTGTCTCTCCGACGCAGTCATCATGGACATGCCGGTGCTGACTGTGACAGGAAGTTCGGGAACGGATACAATAACAGTATTCAGGACGGATGCCGGATCGTTTTCGTCTGTGGTCTATGCCGGGAAGCTGGGCAGTGGCCCCCATACGTTCAGGGTAAATGGATCCGATTACCGGGGGTTTCACGCCGATGCCGCGAAGGTGATGAATATCTACCCACTTTCTTCGGGTGGGAAGGCGGAGATAGTGGTCGGGGACAGTATCCGGGTTGTCCTGCGCGCTCCATCCATCAGGGGGAAGGTGGTCTGTCAGGTCGCTGACGTGACCATGCCGGGACCGGTTGGAAATGGATTGAGAGCAGTCAGCGGAGCTTTTTCTATTCGGTTCACGGAACTATCGCTCAGAAGGGCGCTTGTTCTTGACGCCGAAATGGATAGAAGGATCGGCCTGTACATCTGGAATGAGGACAAGGGATGGAAATGTGTGGGAATCCCGGCAATGGAATCGGATGCTGTAATGATAGGAAGGCCTGGAACATATGTTTTTCTCAGGGACGGAATACCTCCTCTGATAAAACATGCCGCACTTGAAAAGAACCACGGGGGAAGCAGTTTCTTCAGAAATGTCACATGTATATTGCCAGTTATCGAGAATGGAAGCGGGATAGACCCATATTCGGCGGAAGCTGTTATCAACGGTGATCCGGTAGTCTGTGAATGGGACGGATTGCGCGACAGGTTGGTCATTCCACTTCCGGCATCTATGGCCCCGGGAAATGTCACCCTTGAAGTCCTGATAAGCGACCGAGCCGGGAATGAGACAGCCCAGCAGTTCGGGTTTGTCATACAATAGGCGATGTGGAGGAAGCTGGTATGGCCAGCGCAGGATTCATACATCTTCATAATCATTCGGAATACAGCCTCCTGGACGGAGCGTTTCGGATCAGCGATCTTGTCTCGACCGCAAAAAAGATGGGTATGAGTGCGGTAGCCCTTACCGATCATGGAAACCTGTTCGGTGCCATTCCCTTTTACAGGGAAGCGAAAGAAGCTGGCATCAAGCCGATTCTCGGTATGGAGACATACCTGGCTCGCGGAGGACACAGGGAGAAAAAAGCTGTCCGGGGCAAGGTAAGAAACGATCATCTTGTGTTGCTTGTCAAGAATGAGGCCGGCTACAGGAATCTCCTCAAGCTCGCTTCGATAGCGTACATCGAGGGCTTCTACTATAAGCCGCGTATCGATCTCGAGCTATTGGAGAAACACTCTGAAGGGCTGATAGGTATGAGCGCCTGTCTGCAGGGTTCGATACCGAAGCTCCTGCGAGAGGAGAAATGGGACGAAGCAGGAAAGCTTGCCATGAAAATGGCCTCGATCTTCGCTCCTGGTGATTTTTACATTGAAATGCAGAATCACGGAATTCCCGAAGAACTGGAACTGATTCCTCATCTCGCCGCTCTGGCGAAAAAACTCGGACTGAAGACAGTCGTGACTAACGACTGTCATTTTTGTGCCGAGGACGACCATGAGGCTCATGATATTCTCCTCTGCCTCCAGACAGGTAAGGATCTTGACGACCCGAATCGTGTTCTCAGATCCCACAGGGAGACATGGTTCAAACCGCCCGAGGCTATGGCCGCGCTCTTTCCCGATCATCCGGAGGCACTGGAAACGACCCTTGAGATCGCCGGGAAGTGTGATTTTGATCTTGTCGACAGTGGCAACCAGTTGCCCAATTTTCCCATACCCGAACCTTATAAAGCTGCGGACGAGTATCTTGCACATCTTGTCGAAGAGAGTCTTCCCTCGGTCATGGAAGAGATCACGCCTGAGATAAAGGAAAGAGTGGAGTATGAGCTCGGCGTGATCAGGAAGATGAACTTCTCCGGTTATTTTCTGATTGTGTGGGATATCGTCAAAGCTGCCAGGGAGATGGATATCCTGGTCGGCCCGGGGAGGGGATCGGCTGCGGGAAGCCTTGTATGTTATGCTCTGGGGATCACGACTATAGATCCGATAAAAAACGGATTACTTTTCGAGCGTTTTCTTAATCCGGAGAGGATATCGATGCCGGATATCGATATCGATTTCTGTGACGAGAAACGCCAGCAGGTGATCGACCATGTGGTTGAAAAATATGGCAAGGAGAATGTCTGCCAGATCATCACGTTTGGAAGGATGGCAGCAAGGGCCGCGGTGAGGGATGTCGGCAGGGTCTTGAAGGTGCCGTATGGAGATGTCGATAAGCTGGCAAAATTGATTCCCGCGGTACCAGGCACAACGCTGACGAAGGCGATTGAAGCCGTTCCGGAATTCAAGGAGAAGTATCAGAACACCCCGGTCATAAAAAAACTGGTCGATCTATCCCTGAAGCTTGAAGGCCTTGCCCGGCATGCTTCCACACACGCGGCAGGGTTGGTGATAACACCGACAAAACTGGTCGATCATGTTCCCCTGTTCAGGTCGAACAAGGGAGAGATCACGACACAATACGAGATGAAGATACTGGAGAGTATCGGTCTCCTGAAAATAGATATCCTTGGTCTCAAGACACTTTCGCATATAGACAACACCCTTAAGCTGATGAAGGAGCATCGGGGTGTGGAGATGGAGATCTTCGATATTCCGGTCGACGACGAAAAGACTTTCGAACTACTAAAGAAGGGGCAGACGATAAGCGTGTTCCAGTTGGAAAGTTCGGGGATGCGGGACCTGCTCAGGAAGATAGAACCCTCCACTTTCGGTGATGTCACTGCCGTGAACGCGCTTTATCGCCCAGGGCCGCTAGGCAGCGATATGGTAACGGATTTCATCGAATGCAAGCATGCCAGGAAGAAGATCAGGTATGTGCATCCTATGCTCGCACCGATCCTGGAAGAGACCTACGGCGTTATACTCTACCAGGAGCAGGTGATGAAGATCGCCAGCGACCTGGGAGGATTCTCGCTCGGACAGGCGGATATTCTCCGGCGGGCCATGGGTAAAAAGAAAAAGAAGGAGATGGATAAGCAGGGGAAAGCCTTCATCACGGGTGCGGTGGAAAGAGGTATTCCCGAGAAAAAGGCAAAGAAGATATTCGACCTCATGGCGTTCTTCTCGGGATACGGGTTCAATAAATCGCATTCGGCCGCCTACGCGATGATCTCCATGAAGACAGCATGGCTCAAGGCTCATCACCCCGAAGCATTCATGGCCGCTGCGATGACGAGCGACATGGGAGACACTAACAGGCTTATTGTCCTTCTGGAGGAGTGCAGGAACCTTGGTATCAAAGTGGAGGCTCCCGACATCAATAAGGGTGGGGTCGTGTTCGAACTGTCGGGGGATGAGATCGAATATGGACTCGCCGCTATCAAGAATATGGGCGAAAAAGCTGTAAGTCACATAGTCAAGATGCGCGAGGCAGGACCCTTCAGCGATCTGTACGATTTTTGCGACAGAGTCGATCTCCGCCAGATCAACAGACGTGTCATAGAAAATCTGATCCAGAGCGGTGCAATGGACAAGTTGCCTGGTACCAGGGCACAGAAGATGGCTTCTCTCGATATGATGATATCGAGGGCGCAGAAGGTCCAGAGTGTCAGGGATAGGGGACAGACTTTTCTCGATCTTCTGGAAAGTGAAGAAGGCGGAGCAGTCGTCCAGCTGGAAATCGTATCCGACTGGGATGAAAGCGACATGCTCAACCGGGAAAAGGAATCCCTTGGATTCTATTTTTCAGGGCATCCTCTCGATCGCTACAGAGAGATGCTGTCGAAGATCGTAAATGTGGACAGCCTGAGTCTCTCGGGAAAAAAGGACCGGGAAGAAGTCGTCCTGGCCGGGATGATCTCAGAAGTGAAGATGATCCTGGACAGAAAAGGGAACCCGATGGCGTTCGTCACTATTGAGGATTTCCAGGGATCGTACGAGGTCATCGTCTTTTCTTCCTGTTATGAAAAACGCAGGGAGATGATACAGAAGGACAATCTCGTCGTGATTCCCGGCAAGGTCTCGATAAAGGACCGGGGTGACACAAAGATAATAGCCGACCGTGTATATTCGATCGACGAAGCCCTGAAATACCTTTCGAGAAGACTATATCTAACGCTCAGGGAGGGAGTGTTCGGCGAGAAGGAACTTGAAGGGCTGCAGGAAATAGTTCATCGTTACTCAGGTGAAAGGGAACTGATCTTTCACTGGCAAAGCAACGGGAACAGGAAGTATACTATCAGATCAAGAGGCGCCGGGGTCTCTCCCGGTCTGGAGCTGGTCCGGGAATTGAAAGGACTAACGGGGGTAGAAAATGTCGAGATCTCATCATAAGTATTACCGCGTCTTTCTCGCGTTTGTTTTTGTCATGGTAGCGGCAGCGAATGTTTCATCGCAGGCATTCGAGGATATGAATCTGATAGACAGCCCGACAGCCGGGATCATTCCTCACGGTTCATATCTACTGGAGGGTTCCATAGGGCCGAAAAGCGGCCTCCTCTTTGGTGTGAAAGTTGGATTTCATGACCGCCTTGTCGTTGGAGCGTCTTTCGGGATCCAGGAGTTTATCGGAAGAGGGGATATAGAGGTGAACGACAAGCCGGGATTTCACGCGAAGTTCCGGATCCTCGACGAAAGCATAGCCGGCCCGGCGCTGGCGATCGGTATTGATACACAGGGCGAAGAGTCATACGACGAGGGCGATGGCAGATACGAGAGGAAATCCAGGGGCTTTTTCGGAGTCGTGAGTAAAAATTATTATTATCACAGGAATATCTCCTTTCACGGTGGCGTAAACTATTCTCTGGAAAACGAGGCTGAGAAAGGTATAGATTTTTTCACCGGGATGTCGATCGAGATGTTCACCGGGATGACGATCCTTCTGGACTACAATGCCGCGATGAATGACGATAACGGTAACCTTCCGTCCTGCAGGACGAATGGCAAGGGATATCTCGACACCGGCGTAAGGTTCGATTACAGGGACAACCTGAGGATAAGGATCCTTTTCAGGGATCTGACTGGAAACTATAACCGGGAAAATGGGGTCGCCCGTTCAATTGAAATCATGTTCATCGATTACTTCTAGACAAGGACCGGTCGTGATGACTGAGACAAATTCGCGGAAAGTCCTGGATTTCGAGAAACCTGTTGACGAGCTTCAGCAGAGGATCGAGAGACTGAAAAGGGACGGTACATCGAGCGCAGGCGAGATCGCCAGACTGAACGAGAAACTGTCCGAGCTCGAACATAAGGTCTATCGTGATCTCTCGGCCTGGGACAGGGTGCAGTTGGCGAGGCATCCGATGAGGCCTACTGCGTATGACTATATCAGCCATATCTGTGAAGAGTTCGAAGAGCTGCACGGTGACCGTTATTTTGCCGATGACCCGGCAATGATCGGGGGCCTCGCAAAGATCTCGGGAATACCTTTCATGGTGATCGGGCAGGAGAAGGGCCGTTCTACGAAAGAAAAGATCGCAAGGAACTTCGGGATGGTCAAGCCTGACGGATACAGGAAATCGCTCAGGCTGATGAAACTTGCCGAGAAATTCAATCTTCCGATACTGTCTCTTGTAGATACACAGGGTGCTCACCCCGGCATCGAAGCAGAGGAACGTGGTCAACCACGGGCCATAGCGGACAACCTCAAGGAGGTGTTCGGTATAGCGACACCTATAATCGTCGTCGTTATTGGTGAGGGGGGAAGTGGTGGAGCATTGGCGATAGCTGTAGGTGATACGATCCTGATGCTGGAGCATGCGATCTATTCTGTCATCACTCCCGAGGGGTGTGCAGCGATCCTGTGGAAGACCAAAGAGAAGGCTCCCGATGCGGCTGCCGCGCTAAGACTTACTTCAGGGGATTGCCTCGAGTTGGGAGTGATCGACGGTATCATCGAAGAAGTCCATGGAGCTGCTCACAGGGATCTCGAAGGGAACGCGGCACGGATCAGAGATGCGATTCTCGGTGAGTACGAGAAATTGGATAAGGTCCCGCCTGATGGATTGTTGAAAATGCGGGAAGAGAAGTTTTACGCGATGGGCAAGTTCGAGGAGGGATAATTGCGGTATTGTCCTGGTCTGGTGAAGGGGTTGCAGCGCTTCCTGAACAGCATGTGACTTTCATTACTTCGGCCTTTTTGCTTGACCGGCTGATATCGAATAGTCTATAATTATTCTGCCAGCTTAATGATAATGAAAAGGTAAAATCACAACTGTGCTGCAGGTCCCTGATTGGAAAGGGTATCTTTCCTATGTGTCAGGGATTTTCGTTTAAGGAGAGAGGGAATATGGTGAGAAAAGATCTACTCGATATTCTGGCTTGTCCTAAATGCCGCGAAAAGGTAACCCTGAGCGATGATAATAACTGGCTTGTCTGTGAACAATGCGCTCTCAGGTATCCTGTCGAGGATGATATTCCGATAATGCTTATCGACAGGGCCGAGAGTCTGAAGTAGCGGCAAGCGGGAGGCTCGGGACAGGTGTGTGTCTTTACTCATTTTGCGGCGGGAGCGCTTCTGGGAGCCTATGCTCCTTACGCGTGGCTGGCCCCGGTCCTGGGGTTGGGAAGCCATGTTGCTCTTGACGTCCTACCGCACTACGATTTCGAAGATATACGTGTGGAAATAATTCTGTGGCTCCTCTGTCTGGGGTTGTTGCTGTTGGGTGGAGTGTACAGTTTTGCCGTGATCGCAGGGGGGCTGGCAGGTGTATTGCCGGACCTCGAGAACCTCCTGTGGAAGACCGGCGTGATCGGCGAGGACAGGAAATTTTTCCCCGGACATGCGGGGATCATCCCTCATGGACCAAAAGCTGGAAAATTCAATCTGGCAATTCAGTTTGTTCTTTCGGCAGCGGTCCTTGGTTTTCTGGTATGGAGGAGAGCATGAGAAAGATTCAAACG
>JAHOYU010000047.1 GCA_019038625.1 Candidatus Latescibacterota bacterium
AAGTGATATCCTACTTATGCAACTTCGTTGTGCAGGGTAATTATGTGATCGGTCTGGTGATATTTCTGATCATCATCGTGATCCAGTTCATTGTGATCACCAAGGGCGCCGGCAGGATCGCTGAGGTGGCTGCGAGATTCACTCTTGACGCCATGCCGGGGAAGCAGATGAGCATCGACGCGGATCTCAATTCGGGGCTGATCAACGAAGACGAAGCCAGGGATCGAAGAGACAAGATCTCCAGGGAAGCAGATTTTTACGGCGCGATGGACGGTTCGAGCAAGTTTGTGCGGGGAGACGCTATCGCCGGTATCATCATCACCCTGATCAATATTATCGGTGGGTTGATCATAGGTATAGCTCAACGCAAGCTGAGCCTGGGAGATGCTGCGATGACATATACGATGTTGACGGTGGGAGATGGCCTCGTGACCCAGATTCCCGCGCTTATTGTTTCCACCGGAGCCGGCATGATCGTTACCAGGGCAGCCAGCAAGAGGGATTTCGGGGAGGATATCTCCAACCAGGTATTCAGTTATCCCAGGGTCATGATGATCGTATCGATAACGCTTCTTGGCATGGGAATGGTCCCGGGACTTCCCAAATTACCATTTCTTCTGCTTGGCAGCCTGTTTTTTGTGATCTTCATTACCATGCGTCGCCGCGCCGCCGCAAAGGCGAAAGAAGTGGTCGAGGAGCCTGTGGTCGAGGATGATGTGGATCCTGTCGAACAGGACAACCTCTACTATGTGGACAGGCTGGAGATCGAGATAGGATATGGTCTTATTCCCCTCGTAAACGAGGATATGGGCGGGGATTTCCTGAAGCGAGTCACGAATATCAGAAAACAGGCTGCGGTCGATCTTGGATTGCATGTCTCCCCGATAAGGATCAGGGACAATCTTCAGCTCAAGCAGAACCAGTACAGGATCAAACTGAAGGGCGTCGATATTGCCGATGGCATAATTCAGATTGAAAGGTGTCTCGCAATCCGGTCGGGTCCGCTCGATGGGAGTATCGAAGGTATAGAGACCAGGGAGCCTGCGTTCAATATGCCTGCTCTCTGGATAAGGAAAGAGGATGTCGACAAGGCGGAGGTCAACGGATATACCGTCGTAGAGCCCAGCGCTGTGATAGCGACACATCTGAACGAGATAATACACAAGTATGCTGATGAAATAATGACACGTCAGGATGTGAGGGACCTGGTCGAAAAGGTCAGGACCTATGCTCCGGCGGTCGTGGAAGACCTGTTCCCGGACCAGTTGACATACGCTTTTCTCCAGCAGGTCCTCTCCAACCTGCTGAGGGAAAGAGTCTCGATCAAGGATATGATCACCATACTGGAATCGATCGCCTACTACCTGCCGCAGACCAGGGATATCGATTATATATCGGAGCGGATAAGAGAAGCCCTGGGACGTTCGATCATCAGTAACTATCTGGACGGAGAGGGTGCTCTTCCAGTCGTAGTGATTCATCCGGAAGTAGAAGAAATCATGGGCAGGGCCGTCGAGGCCTCGTCCGAGTCAAGGATACTCAGTCTCGATCCCGGGTTTACAAAGAGCGTGCTCTCTTCAGTCCGTGAGGAAGTCGATCGTGTAAGCGCTATGGGACTCCAGCCGGTCATCCTCTGTTCGTCGATGATCCGGCTTGCTTTTCACAGGTTCATCGAACCGACGTTTCCCTTCCTCGTGACGCTGTCGTATGCGGAAATATCGAGGGATGTCAACGTAAGATCCGTAGGGATGGTGAAGATCAATGAAACAGAAAGAATGCAGGGTAGTGGACAGGTCGCCTGAAGCGGCTATGAAGAAGGCGATTGAAAGATTCGGGGAAGATGCTCTTATTCTGGAGACCAGAGAAGTCAGAAGAAAAAAAGAGCATGGCCTCGGATTTGAGACTATGTACGAGTTGATAATTGAGGGTGACGATACCGGACAAGCCGGAGTACGAACTTCCGTGGAGACCCTGAACCACACCGGCAGTCTGTCGAGTCCTGTCAGTTCGAAGCCAGACGGTATCGAATCACTCGAAAGACAGATTGAGAGGATGGGACGTCTCGACAAAACGATGATGATGCTCGAGGAGAGATTGTCGATGCTGGTTTCCGGTGATTCGACTTATCCTCTCCATACGGCACTCATCAATGGTGGGGCCTCGCGGGACACCGTGAGAATAATCGGCGAGTCGTTTATCAATACAGGCCGGAGATTCAGTGGTGACGGTGTGGATGCTGCCCTCGAACATCTCGGACAGCATCTCAAGGTAGCGGATGTGTCTACGTGGGATGAAATATCGGGTGTCCATATCTTTTATGGAGCAGGTGGAACGGGAAAGACCAGTCTCATTATCAAGCTGGCCGGAATGCTGACGGGTTCGGGAAGGAAAGTCACTATCATCAACCTTTTTCCGAGACATTCCGGAGAGGCTGAGCGATTGAAGGTCGTTTCCAATACTCTTGGAGTGGGTGCCATAGCTGTTTACAACCTCATGGAACTCAAGAACATAATCGATTCCAGGACAGGAAGCGATACTGTGCTGATCGATACTCCATGTGCTCACACGGTCAGAGAACTTGCCACGGACAGGTTCCAGTCCCTGATATCGAAGATGGATCCCATCACATCCCACTTCGTGTTTGATATGGGAGTATCGAATATCAGGATCAGGAAAGAGCTCGAGTTGTTCGAGGCTTTATCATGCGATTTTTGTATTTTGACGAAACTTGACCTCCAGGGTGACAGTGTAGCTTTCCTTGATCTTCTGGCGGAGAGACTCCTTTCGTTTTCCCTGATCAACGAAATGCCCGATCTGGACAGTGGGCTGAGTATAGCCACGAAAAGCAGGCTGTTGTCTCTGATCGAAAGTTGTGTGGATGCCGCCCGGGCGATCGAAAGAAGAAAAACTCTCAATAATGCGACTCAAATATCCGAAAACAATAATGAAGAGGACCGGGAATGGACCCGGGAGTCCCGGCAAGAGAATATTCCGGAGATGGAAACCATTGGCTCCTGACCAGGCTTGAAAGATAATGAAATCTTTTTTCAACATGATAGCTTTCGGCGCCACGTTGACAACGGGGATCGTAAGCGTCTTTCAGAATGTTCCTCTTATGGAATTCATCAAGAGGACCAGTGTGACATTTATCGTATTCTATTTTATGGGAGCTGCTCTTGCGGCCCTGTGGAATACGGCTGCCGTATATATGCCTTCATCTACCAAAAATGTCGTCAAGGAGAGTAGTGATGAGCAAGAGGATGGTTGACGTGATCGGCCTGGTCACAGCGGGAGAGTCAGGAGATGACTGAGAAGATACATCCGGCCGACAGCCTGTACCCGGCCCATCATACTGTCCCATCAAATAAAGAGGACAGGGAGAAAAAGAGAAAGAAAAAACGTGATGATGAAGGTGAGAAGAATAAAAAACACCTTCCTGATCCCGACGATGATCATCTTGTCGACAGGAGAGCCTGAGCAATGACTGCTCAAGATATGAGGGATTCTGCCGAAAACTGTCGAAACGGAGTGTGGTTATGGATTTTATAGAATCATTGTCTTTTACCTACGCGTTGATCATATCCGCAGGGGCAGCCTTTCTGATATCTATCTGGCCCGGATATCTGGTTTTCAGGAAGCGGAGGGCCGGCAGGAAGAAGGATAAGATAAGAACTGATTATACGCCTCAGCCAGCCGTCGTCAGCAGTTACATGTCGACCGCGGTGACAGTACCGGACGAGTTTCCTGAAATGGCTCAACGTATGGGGACTGTCCTGGACAGGATCGAATCATCCGTTGGGTCGTGCGTGGAGCTCTGTGGGAGACTTCTCGAACAGGAAGTATCTATTTCAATGGGGTCGGGGGGCAGGTCCGGACCCATACACGATCTCTCCGGGAGGATAAGGGAGATGATGGCTCAGGGCGATGACGAAGAAACAATAGCCGGTGTACTCAGTATTGACAGGGAGATGTTGAAGCTCTATCTGCATGCCGGGGGTAACAGAAACTGACCGTACCCGCCAGGTACGGTCCTGGAAGTTGCAGGACTATATGGTACAGAAAGTATCGATAGATAAACTGATAATGCTGACGGGAGATCTCCCGCCGATGCCATACGTGGCCAGACGGGTGATGGATGTAGTGAATGATTCATCCACCGACGCTCATATACTTCAGGAGATCATTTCCAAGGATCAGGGCCTTGCTGGCCAGATCATGAAAATTGCGAACTCTGCTCTCTACGCGTGCAGCCGAAGGATCGAGACCCTGACAGACGCGATCGTGATGCTCGGGTTCAACTCCATCAGGAGCCTTTCGATCATGGCCGCTACAAAGAATCTTTACGAATTCACAAGAAGAGGAAAGATCCTCGGGTTGAAGGACAAGTTGATGTGGGAGCATTCCGTCGCTGCGGCGATGACGGCGCGGATAGTCGCCCAGAAGGTACGGCCGGCTATGATCGAGAAGGCTTTTATGGGAGGGTTACTCCATGATATCGGCAAGCTCGTGATCCTTCAGAAGCTACCCGATGTCTTCGACAGTATAGTCGAGGAAGTATACAACACAGGCCGACATTTTGCCGAGGTAGAGATGGAATTACTCGAGTTCACCCATGCTGAGGTCGGAGCGATGTTGATGAAAAAGTGGAAACTGCCCGAGGAGTTCGAGAATGCTGTGCGTTATCATCATGAGGTGACGGCTGAGACGAATCTCGACAGCCAGCTGATATATTTCATCGATTTGGCCAACATGATATGCCATAAGCTGGGGCTTGGTTTTATCAAGGAACCCGGGCTGGAACTCTCATCCGAGATCTCGACCATGAGACTGGGTGTAGCGGAAGATGATCTGGAGAAGATGATCGAGATGACCAACAGTGCTCTGGATCAGGAATTGACCACCTTTATGTAGGGTTGGAGCTGCAGATTGACAACCAGTGTAAAAAACGGGATCACTACTGAAGAAGTAAGTGATTTACAAGCAAGCGAGGATGAGGATCTTCGCTTCGAAGAGATGATAACCAGGATTTCCGATCTGCCCACTCTTCCGAGTACTATGATGAAGATATGGACGATCCTGGAATCGCCGGATAGTTCATCCTCTGATATCGAAAAAGTGATAGCCCTGGATCAAACGCTTGCTGCCAAGGTCATCAGGCTCGCAAATTCTCCTTTTTATCACACTCCTTCAGAAATCGGGAGTGTCAAGAGCGCTATTGTGAACGTCGGATTCGATGCGGTCAGAAATCTTGTGATCGCTGTATCGGTCACGTCGATGCTTAAAAAACTCGATAGCACGAATAAATATTTCCCCCTCAAGGAGTTCTGGAGACATAGTGTGGGGACGGGAGTGGCCGCAAGGGAGTTCGCTGGAAAAGTGCAGGGCGTCGACAGGGAGCTGTGTTTCTGTGCAGGCATTCTCCACGATATCGGGAAATTTGCGATGAATCTCCTGTTGCCCGAGAAATACGCTGAAGTACTTTCGTTGGCTGCCAGGGCTGACCTGTTCATCAGAGAGGCGGAAGAACGTGTGACCGGCACCGATCACACGATGGTCGGGGAATTGTTTGCCAGGCACTGGTCATTTTCGAGACCCCTGACAAGGATAATAGGGGATCACCACAAGACGCCGGATGACATCGATGATGCGTTCCTTCTTGAAGTCGCTGTCATTCAACTCGCCGATGGAGTAGTGCGGGATATCGAATACGGTTTCCCCGGAGATTTTAAAAAGGGCGACGCTTCGAAGCGTCTCTTTGACCTGTTCGATATCGACGATCAATTTATCGAACAATTTCAGAATTCCATTTTTGAAAAAATAGAGATGGCGGGAGAGATCCTGAATCTGGTCTGAAGTCTCAGGCCGTACCGGGTCAGCCGCATGACAGGGGATACGCTGAAGTCCCTTATGTTTCGCAGATATCTCATTCACATACAATTTGACACGATCGGTTTCTCAATGTAGTCTTGGTCTGTAAACTTTTTCCCGCTTAGTCTCCGGGGTCTTTTCTGTGGATGATTCGAGGGTAGGTCGTTCATGAATCCTTCTTCTATTATAGTCCTTCTTACGGATTTCGGCAGTTCGAGCTGGTATATCGGCGTGATGAAAGGCGTTATTCTGTCTATTGCGCCCCAGGCGAGGATCGTGGACCTCTGCCATAACGTCTCGTCCCAGGACGTGCGTGAAGGATCTTTCATTCTTGGAAACAGTTACAGATATTTCCCTGTGGGTTCTGTTTTCGTATGTGTCATCGATCCCGGGGTGGGAGGGGAGAGGAAGAATCTCATTATAGAGACGGATAAACATTATTTCGTCGGCCCCGATAATGGAATATTTACTCCGGTTTTCGAGGACAACAGATCACTCCATGTTCATCAGGTCACCTCGGATGAATATACGCTGGCCGGGAAAGGCAGCACATTTCTCGGCCGGGACCTGTTCGCGCCTGTAGCCGCCCACATCTCGCTTGGAGTGGATCCGTCATCCATAGGTCCCGGGCTTTCGACCATCACCACCATGCCTCGATCCGAACCTGTCATAAAGGATGGTTTAGAGATAAGAGGCAGGATAGCCTATATAGATTCGTTTGGAAATATCATCACCGATATCAGCAGGGAAGCCCTTGATTCGGTCTTTGCCGATTCCACTGGAGCCAGGTTGAAAGTAGTCATTGGCGGGAGGACCGTCGAAGGGATAAAGGAATATTACGGTCAGGAGGTTTCCGGAAGATTGATGGCGGTAATCAATAGTTGGGGTTATCTCGAACTTGCTGTCAATATGGGAAGCGCGTGGGAATATCTCGGATTGAGAGAAAAAAGATCCGTTTCGATAGTTGTGACTCGCCGTGGGAATGGAAATCCGTGAAACAAACAGATGCCAGGATACGTTTATCAGATATGCGGTGTATTACTGGTTTTCGAACTCTGGGGGTACGGTCATGAACAGGTCGGCAATATTTCTGGGATTTATTCTCATTCTCGCGGTAATCGTTCCTCAACAGGTTTTCGCGTACAAGCTGGAAACAGAGTGGGAAAGATCTTTCGATATAGGCAAGGATCCCGAATTCATCCTGAAGAATGTAAACGGTCGAATCGAAGTCGAAGGCTGGGACAGGGACGAAATATGGGTGATGGCCGAGATAACGATCAGAGCGTCCAGCAGGACGAAGGCCGAAAGGATATTCAAGAAGATAGATTTCGAAGTGGATGCGGACCGGCATGAGGTCTTTGTAAGGGCGGACCTGCCGAAGATGAACTCTGGCAGTTTTTTCGGCTTGCTGGGTGGAAACAGGGAGTCGATCAATATCAGCTATCATGTAAAAGTTCCGTACCGGACTCACTTCGAACTGGAATCGGTCAACGGAAGGATCACCGTAGAAGATGTCGAGGGGATCTTCCTGGTCAAGACGGTAAATGGGGGAATCGATCTGGACCTGGAGGGAGGAGCGGGTGATATTTCGACCGTCAACGGGGGGATCGATTGTGATCTGAAGAGATTTCCTATCGGAGGCGAATTGAATGTAAAGACGGTTAACGGGAGTGTAGATCTGAATCTGCCGGACGATACGGGAGCTGTGCTGGATGCCCGTACAATGAACGGGAGAGTCAGACTCGATTTCAGACTCAAGGATGTGTCGTACAGAAAAAAGAGAAAGCTCAAAGGAGTGATCGGTGACGGTGATGGCTATATCAACGTGCGTACGACAAATGGAGGTATCGACATAGACCGTCTCTGAGACTTTGAAGGCATTGAGTAGAGATTTTTCTTTAATTCAGCGACAATTTAACGCTATATTTAAAACACCCTTTTCAGGGTGTTTTATTTTGAATAAATCGGGATTCTTGAATGTATCAGGGGTGAGACCATGTCGAATGTTTCGACAGACATAAAAAAAGAGACTCTACTGGCTTGGAAGAATGGTAGTTCCGATGCATTTGAGGAGATTGTGAATATTACTATGACTCGCGCGTATTCGGTCGCACTGAGCCTTGTCGGAAACGCGGAGGACGCAAAAGACCTTTCGCAGGAAGCCTTCATAGCCGCTCACAGGGCGAAGAAGAGTTTTGACGATGAAAGGCCGTTTTTCCCCTGGTTCTACAGGATCCTTCGTAACAGATGTCTGAACTTTATCCGAAGCAGGTCAAAGCGCGGAGAGATATCGATGGATGTGCTGATCGAGAAGGACAGTGGTATCGAATCGCCGGAAAGAGCGATGATCCGAAAAGAGGATTCCGAAGCGCTATGGAATGCTCTTTTCACACTTTCTCCGGAACATCGTGAAATAATAGTTTTGAGGAATTTTCAGGATCTGGCCTATCGGGAGATATCCGAAGTACTTGGTATCTCCCAGGGAACCGTGATGTCCAGACTCTTTTATGCCAGGAAGGCTCTCTATGATGTTTTAAAGGACCGTCTCCGCGTCGAAGGGGATGATGCGCGATGAGCTGTAACAGGATGGAATCCGATGGAATGCGTTATCTCGACCATGAGATGACGGCCGATGAGATAGCCGAATTCGAGAAACATCTGACTGAATGTGGCACCTGTCGCACGATGATGGAAGAAATGGGAAGGCTCGATGCCTTTACCGGCCGGATGAAGATCAAGGACCCGGTCGACTCTTTCATGGAAGGATACTGGAAGTCGATCTACAGGAGATTCGAGAGAAAGACAGCCTGGATCGTGATCATAGCAGGGGCGTCAGTCGCTGTGCTGTACTTATTAATAATGATGTTCAGAGAAATCGGAAAGCTCACGTTTGGGACTGGCGTCATGTTAGTTCTCCTGGCAGGGCTGATAACTCTGTTGATATCTGTGATAAGGGAAAGGTTTCACCAGAAGAAATCGGACAGATACAAGGATATAGTCCGTTAACACCCGCTGAATCCGAGCGGGGTATCCTGAGAGGTGTAATATGTTGATAGTGACTACGGATGAGATTGACGGTAAGAAGATAGTCAAGGTGATTGGCCTTGTTAAAGGGAACACGATCAGAGCCAGAAACATCGGGAAAGACATCATGGCGGCTCTCCGCAATATAGCGGGGGGTGAGATCGTCGAGTATACGAAGATGATCGCCGAATCACGGGAACAGGCCCTGGACAGACTCACTGAAGAGGCCGAGTCGTTTGGCGCTAACGCGGTACTGGCCACGAGGTTCACCACTTCCGCAATGATGGATGGAGCGGCTGAACTGCTTGTATACGGGACGGCAGTCGTAGTGGAGGATGAATGATCAAGCTGGGGGGATTCGAGCTGAGGGCGATTGAGGCTGGGAAGTTTCGTCTCGATGGGGGAGCGATGTTCGGTGTGGTCCCGAAGGTGCTCTGGCAGAAGACTGATCCTGCCGATGAGAACAATCGGATATCGATGCACATGAGGCTGCTGTACGGAGAATCGAATGGCAGGAGATTTGTCATAGACAGTGGCGCGGGGACGAAGCTGGGGGATAAGATGCTCAGCAACTATGAGATCGAAAGTCGGGGGCTCAGGGAGTCATTCCTTTCCGAAAGGATAGATCCGGATTCGGTCACCGACGCGATCGCCACGCATCTTCATTTCGATCATGCCGGGGGCTATACCTTCTACGGCGAGGATGAGAAGATAAGGCTGACTTTTCCCGGCGCAATCCATCATGTCCAGAAAAGACAGTGGGATGCCGCACTCGAGCCAAACGAGAAGGACAGGGCGAGCTTCTTTCTGGAAAACTTTGTCGGGATAGAAGAAGCGGGAATGCTTGACCTCGTAGAGGGTGAGAAGGTCATCTTTCCGGGAGTGAGAGTGGTTCCGACTGACGGGCATACACCCGGACACCAGGTCGTTCTGATCGAGACCTCCGATGGAACGGTGATGTACTGCGGTGACCTTATACCCTTAGCCTCACATGTCAATCTGCCATACATCATGGCCTACGACCATTTCCCTCTGTCGACACTGGCCGAGAAGAAGAGATTGCTGGCAAGGGCTGCTGATGAAGACTGGATCCTCTTTTTCGAACATGATCCGGTCATTTCCGGATGCAGAGTCAGAAGAAACGACAAGGGACGGTATGAGATCAGTGAGACTGTCGATTTCTAATCTGCCTCAAAGATATCTGACGACGATATATATTGCTGAGATTATCACTGACACGAGCATAAGCGGGAATCCATATCTGAAGTAGTTCCGGAAATTCAGCGGGCTCCTGGTCTTTTCGCTGAATCCGGCAATAACGACATTAGCCGAGGCTCCCACTATTGTTCCGTTCCCACCCAGGCATGCTCCAAGAGCGAGGCTCCACCACAGGGGCATTGATTGATTCATGAGATAGATGTGGTAGGCGGCCTCGTCCAGGCCTACCGTGTTCGGGTAGAGCGACATGCTGATCCTCGTCAGAAGCGGGATCATTGCTGCGACGAAAGGTATGTTGTCGAGAAACGCTGACGCGATCGCTGAGATGACCAGTATCGATAAACAGAGTACGGCGGGGTTATCGCTGAGAGACAGCACTCCGCTGGCCATCCACTCGAGGACTCCGACCTTGTCAAGTCCTCCCACCATGACAAAAAGACCCATGAAAAAGAAGATAGTCGTCCACTCGATCTCCTCAAGCCTTTTCTCGATATCGGTCCCACTCCATATCAGCAGGATCCCACCGCCGGCAAGGGCCACAGTCGCCGGTTTCAGGCCGAGGAAGTCATGGAGGATAAAGCCGACCATTGTCAGCCCGAGAACGATCAGGCTGCGTCGCAGAAGAGTATGATCCTTTATGACTTTTGTCTCATCCATCCCCTCGATCACTTTTTCCATATCGGAGAAATTGGTCTTGAGTTGTTTGCGAAATATTATTTTCAAAATAGCGAGGGTCACTACGAGGACGATAAGTGATACGGGTCCCAGATGGATGAGGAAATCCATGAAAGAATAATCTGTAGCGCTTCCTATCAGGATATTGGGGGGATCACCGATCAGCGTGGCTGTCCCTCCGATATTCGCGGCAAGGATCTCGGCGACGAGGAAGGGGAAAGGAGATATATCGAGCATCTCGGCGATCAGTATAGTGATCGGCGCAATGAGAAGGACTGTCGTGACATTGTCAAGCAGGGCGGAAGCTATTGCCGTAAAAAGTGAAAACCACAGTAGTATCTTCCATCCGTCTCCGCCTGTCTTTTTTGTGATCACGATCGCTATATAGGTGAATACGCCTGTTTCCTTGACCACGCTTATCAGAAGCATCATGCCTGTAAGCAGTCCCAGCGTATTGAAGTCGATCGCATCGAAGGCCTCCGACTGGGGCAGTATATGTAGAAGGACTATCAGCACTCCTCCCATGAGGGCGATCTTTGTCCTGTGTATCTTTTCTGAAATGATAAGGATATAAGCGAGTATGAAAACGAGGAGCGCTGTGATCGTGTGAGCTGTCAATCTTGACCTTCCATATCGTATATCGCCCGGCAGATCTCAGTCTGGCCTATCATTCCTGCGAGGCGTCCCTCATCGACTACCGGGATCCTCGGGATGCCCTGCCTGTGAAGGATCGCTCCAGCTTTCAGGACGCTGTCGTTTATCTCCATGACCTTGACGTCTTCCTGCATCAGGTCCTCTGCAACGAAGAGACTCTCTTCCAGGGAGAAGGAATTATTCTCCAGCGCGCCGAAATTCTGGATGAAGTCGATGTCGCGGACCAGGTCGAGATATTCGGGAAGGAAGATGAGGATAAAATCGTCTATCGTGATGATTCCTCTTAGCTTGCCATCCTCATCGACAACGGGAAGGACCGGTTCCCGGGATTCGAAGAATAGTTTGGCCACCTCGCGCATGGGCGTCTCGGGGCGCACAGCCCTGAAATCCTTTTTCATGTATTTTCCGATTTTCAAAGTGCCCTCCAGACGGAACGGCTCCACCTCTACAGAAATTTTTCCTCGGCTTTTGATATCAATTCCATGAATTCCTTTTCACTTCTGCATTCGAGCAGAGAGTTCCGGACTTCCTCATGTTTTATCAGGCGGGATATCCCGGCAAGCGCTTTGATATGGGGACCCGATACATCGCGTGGCGATACAAGGATGAAAAAGAGGTTGGCGTCTTCTCCGTCGATCGACTCAAAATCGATTCCCTTACGTGACAGCCCAAAAGCGGTAAACAACTTTCCGACTGCCGGTGTCTTGGCATGAGGTACGGCGAGTCCCACTCCGATGCCGGTACTCTGCTTCTTTTCTCTCTCCCTGATCGCGTCGAGGATCGTATCCTTTTCCTTGAGCTTGTACGCGTCGCAGAGAAGGTCGACCATCTCGGCAAGGGCCTCCTGTTTGTCGGCGGCCTTCATATCGAGCAGGACAGCCGATTTTCTGATTTGTTTTGATATCCTCATGTGTCAGCACCATCCTTTTCATCGAGGACGGTAAGTTAAGGTATTTACAACTCTGTGTCAACACTCTACCAGATGCGTATCCCAGCAGTGAGGTAATAGTACATCCCACTGAAATCCATGACCACATCCTCATCACTATTGCTGAAGATCGCCGGATCGCCGAATTTGTCTTCGAAACCGTCGACTTTGAGGTGCCGGTATCCGAGCATGAACCCGATTTCTACCGGACGAAGGAAACTTGCGTTCACCTCTGCGAATATATCCCAGCCATACGAATTTTTCTTGTACTCATCGAGCCTGCTATCCTCCGTCAGTTCGTTTGTCTCGAACGTCGTCTTGGAGAATGAACCCCGGCCACCCATGTTGATGTCGAGCAGTTCGGGGAATCTGAAGATGTTTACAGCTCCTCCAAGCACCAGAACGTTAGCCGGCGATTTGTAGATCAGGTTGAAATCTCCGGCGTCCATAGTGGTATCCATCCAGTAATGCTCATATCCGATAATGGCCGCAAACTTGTCGAAGAACCAGACCCTGCCTTCGAGGTATACCTGGAAGCCATTATCCACCGATGTGAGATCGCCGTCATAAAACTGACGCAACTGTCCCATCTGGTCGTCGAGCTCGCCCATCGAGTAATAAGCTGATCCTATTCCGGCCTTGGCCGAGAAGCCTATCGGGGAAGAGTCGGCGAGGGCCTCTGCCGGAACCGCGAACGATATGGCAATGATCAGAAGTGTGAAAAATAATCTCATCCTTACTCTCCTTTGTTAATTGTCCCACTAATATATTCTCCAAGACGTCTGATGCCTTCCCTGATATTATCGAGCGAATTCGCGTATGAGATCCGCAGGTGTCCCTCTCCGCGTTCGCCGAAATCTATTCCGGGGGTGAGTGCTACTCCCACCTTGTCGAGGATATCGAAAGCCAGCTTGTAGGAGTCCCTGCCCAGGTGGGAAGCGTTGACGAAGATATAGAATGCGCCCCTGGGTTCGATAGTGTATTCGAGTCCGAGGCCGGGCAGCGCTTCAAGGAGGTAGCGTCTCCTTTCGTCGTACATCTTGACCATAGCCGGAATCTCCGGATGGGTACCTCTCAATGCTTCGATACCGGCTGCCTGCACGAAAGAACCCGGGGATATAAAGAAGTTCTGCTGAAGTATCTGCAGTGAACGAAGGGCCTTTTCAGGAACTATCATGTATCCGAGGCGCCAGCCCGTCATCGCGAACAGCTTTGAAAAACCGTTCAGTACATAGCTGTCGGGCGAAAACTCAAGAGCGGAACGTTCCTTCTCTCCATAGACCAGACCATGATATATCTCATCGCTTATCACAGGGGGGCCGATGCCGCAGATCGATTCGAATTCCGCCGCGCCGATAAGTGTTCCTGTCGGATTGGCGGGTGAATTGACCATGATCCCTTTTGTCCTGGCACAGACCACTTTTTCAACATCTTCAGCGCGAAGTTGAAAACCATCTTCTTCCCGGGTGGTGACAAATCTCGGCACTCCTCCAAGATACCTGATGAAGTTGGGATAGCACGGATAACAGGGATCGCCCAGGATGATCTCGTCACCCGGATGTTCGATGAATGTAGACATGACAAGCAGGAGTGCGGGAGAGACGCCCATGGTCACGAGTACCTGTCCGGGTGATATATCTATGTCGTAGCCGTTTCCGTAATATGTTGCGATCGCCTCTCTCAATTCGAGGATCCCGCGGCTGTCAGTGTAATGAGTGTCTCCGGCATGGAGTGAGGATTCGGCTGCTCTGATGATTCCGGGAGGGGTCGGGAAATCCGGTTCGCCGATCTCCATATGAATAATGGACCGGCCTTCTTTTTCGAGTTCGATAGCCCTCTCCAGGACTTCCATCACCATGAATGGTCTGATCTCACCGTTTTCTATCTTTTCCATCCCGCCCTTTCCCCTTAATGGCCACTATTCGAGAATAATCAGTGGCTGCTCACAAGTCAATGCCCGTCCTGATCATCCATGATCACGTATCATAGCTATCGTCCAGTGCCGTCCCGTAATCCCGCCATCACGCCTGTATGAATAACATCGTTCGCTGTCGCAGCAGGTACAGACGTTCGAATGTATTATTGACTGTTTCCTTATCCCCGCGCCAGAGAGTTCCATCTCAAGGAAGGCTCGGAGATCGAGGTGCGGGGAGCCTTCGATAGATCTCACCGTTTCCTCGGGAAAGTCGCGGGCGATAGCTTCATCCACCTTGTAACATCTGCCACAGATACCCGGACCGGTCAATGCGACAGCGGCAGCCGGGTCAACTCCAAAACGGTCGGTCAGGATCTCGAAAGCCGATCCGATTATTCCTTTTCTTGCGCCTTCGCGTCCGGCATGGAGGGCCGCGAGTACTCTTTCTGGTGGTGAATAGATGATTATCGGGAAACAGTCTGCCGTATTGATCCCGAGTGCCACATCCGGCGATGTCGTTATCAGGCCGTCTGTGCGGGGAAAGAATCCACCATCGCTGGTAATGGCGATTTTGTCGCTATGGATCTGCCCACAGAGCGCGATTTTTTCCGGGGCGATGCCGCAGTGATCCAGGAAGGCCTTTCTATTCGACAGGACGGCCTTTTCGTCATCACCAGTTCCCGATCCCAGATTCAGGGCGTCAAAAGGCGGATCGCTCGATCCACCGATGCGCGACGCGAACCGGACCATCAGTTCGGGAGCCATGATCTCGACAGCGGGAAACCCGCCTGTCACTATCCTGTTTTGTCTTTGCCAGTACATAACGGATTATCAGTTCAGTTGACATTACGACGCAGGTGCAGGATAACTTATATCAGGTTCGATTTGAAAACAATTCGGAGGTCGATGTTGAGATTTTTCGAAGGATACAGATGTGGAAATTGCGAGAGGGATATACCAGGTAATTCTATAGCGGGCGAATGTCCATCCTGCCATGGCCCGTTACTCGGCAGGTATGACCTGCCGCTGATCGCATCGAGTATCACAAGGGATGAGTTTTATGCCTGCGGTCCGGGAATATGGAGGTTCAGGCCGCTTCTTCCACCATTCACAAGGGAATTGTCGCTCGGTGAGGGAAATACGCCGTTACTTCGGGTGGAACGACTCGAGAAGGAGACAGGCATTGAGAGTCTCTTTATCAAGGATGAATCGGCGAACCCGACAGGATCGTTCAAGGCCCGGGGGATGGCCGCCGCAGTCACCAGGGTCCTCGATCTAGGGGCGAAGGCAGCCTGTGTGCCGTCCGCAGGCAATGCGGGGCTTGCCCTTTCAGCTTACGGTGCGTGTGCCGGGATCGCGACGAAGATATATATCCCTTCTGTCACTCCTGACGGAGTCGCTGAAGAATGCAGGGCATACGGGGCAGAAGTCGTCATTGTCGAGGGGATATTGCCTGATGCGGCGAAGAAGATGGAAGAAGATCTCGAAGGTTCAGACGGGATCGTCCTGAGTACTTTCAGGGAACCATGCAGGGTCGAGGGAAAGAAGACGATAGCCTATGAACTGGAAGCGCAGCTGGGTCATAAAAGTCCCGACTGGATAATCTTCCCTACAGGTGGAGGAACGGGTATCGTCGCTATCTGGAAAGCCTACCGGGAACTGGAACAGCTGGGTTGGCTCAAAGGCAAGAGGCCCGCGATGGTCGTCGTGCAGTCGAGCGGATGCGCCCCTGTAGTGAAAGCCTTCGAGAACGGGGAAGATATAGTGAAGCCATGGGGTTCTCCCGAGACTATAGCCGCAGGTATAAGGGTGCCGGGTTCGAGGGCGGACAGGCAGATATTGGAAGCCCTGCGGGATACTGCTGGGGTGGCGGTGGCGGTCGAGGATCAGGAGATTATGCGGGCGGCAGGGGAGATGACCACATTGACCGGCCTGTTCCCCTCTCCGGAGGGAGCAGCCACCCTGGCAGGGCTCCGTTCTCTGATTCGAAGCGGGACTATCGATCGTTCCGAGAGTGTAGTGCTTGTAAATACTGCAGGATGGTCGAGATACCGGTTCATGATTGACCCATTCAGGGAATAAAAAAGGGAGGACTTGAGTCCCCCCTTTATCTCATTATCGTCTTCGGAATCAGTACCATCTGCGCGAACCCTGAGTCCGCGACTATTTCATAAAGCCTATCGTTTTTTGCCCCTGCTGGAGCTGCTTTTCGAACTCTTTCCGGACGAACGGCTGGAAGAACTCCGACTGCTCGACGAACTCGAAGTCGACCTCGAGGAAGAACTCTTCCGTACCGAACTGCTCGAAGGACTTTTTCTTGACGAGGAATTTTTTTTCACGGGAGAACTCTTCCTGGTCGTGGAGCTCTTTCGCGTCGTCGTTCTTTCCGATGCTTTCCTGTCGGAAGACGATCTCTCGCTTGTTCTGGAACGATTCACAGTCCTCGACTTTCTTTCAGTAGTGCCGCTCCGGCTCCCTGTCGACGACTCTCTTTCCGTAGATCGCTTGCTTCTCCACACCTTGCTGCGCGTGGAACTGCCGGTAGAGCGTGTACCGGAACGGGTCCTGTCGATCGTCCTGGACCCCCTGTCGGAGGTCGGCCTGTCGATATCCCTGGTCCTGGTCGTGCCTGTCCTGGAATTGCCACCGTAAATCACTCTTGATGGAACACTCTGGCGGTCTTTGTACCTTGACCGTGACCCAGTCAACGAATTTCCGGATGCCGGTGTTGCGCCGCGGGAATAGTTTCCTCTGTCATTTCTGACCGTCCTGGCCGTTTTGGCGATTCTGGCGTTACGGCTTGCCAGCTTCGTCTCGCCGAGCCTGCTGTCCCTTATAGTCCTGTCTCTCGTCGTTCTGACCGAGGACGAAGTATAATTGATGGCGCGCTTGGTAAAAGACCTGTTGGCATATATCGACCTTGAATTGCGGTAGAAATCCTGGTCGTGGTAGCCGTGGTACCAGGAGTGGTAACCTCCGGGATGGTGCCATGAGCTGTAATAATACGGATTGTAATACCCGTAGACACATCCCCAATTGTACCTGTAGTAATCATGCGCATACCACGACTGGTAAGGCCAGTGGTGATAATAGTAGCTGTCCCAGTGGAAAGAGAATCCCGAATAGCCGATATCCCAGTACCACGGATCGTAGTTGGTGTAGTACCAGCTTCTGTATGCGGGATAGTTGAATCTGTAGGGGTAGTCGTAGTCCGTATAATACACCGACAGATATACCTTCGAATCCGAGTCGTCGTAATAATCTTCATCGTCCCAGCCGCTGGTCACATTGTCGGCATAGTAGTTCGAAGAATAATATTCCTCGTCCTCCGCCTCTTTATCGGCATCATCGACATGGTTTACGGCGTAAAGAGTTGGATAGGGGTAATGAAGGTCGTCTTCATCGTACATCATCTGCTCGATGTAGATCTCCGGGCACTCCATGGCGTACGGATCCGCTATATTCCCATCTCCATGACATTTGTCGCAGAGGTATCTCGGATAGTCCACCTTGCGGTTGATGTAGAAATATGTGTAATCGGTCGAAATGGGCACAGCGTCGGCGTCACGGATAATATTTTCGTCGAGGAGGTTGAAAGCTAGAAAGGGGTCCATATCCACTCTCAGTTGATCATCCCTGAGCTGATGGCCGTTTTTGGCCAGGAACTTCAGCTCGTCAACGTTGATGCGGTCGCCATCAGTCACGGCGACGGCATGGATATACTCTATACCCGTCTTGCCGGAGACCTCCCATTTTATTCCCTTGCCCTTTTCGGGAAGGAAATGGACTTTTCCCTTCCTTGTCCTGGTCAAAACGCCATCAGCAGGATAAAGAAGTTGCACAAGTCCCTCGCTGTCGATGTTGTAGATCACGACATAGGCATCCCGTTCGGTCTGGAAAGTGAGGTTTATATCCCTGCCGGGCTGTAATACAGAACCCTTTCCACCTATGAGGCGCAGAGACAGTTCGATATCGCTCCGGGCGTATTGTGCCGGTTGCGAGACCGTCCTTGTTATTTCCACGGGTGATGCGTTTGAAACGCTGAACGGAATCAAAATGACAGCTAGAAGGAAGAGCATTAGCTTGCGTGTCATGACACTCACTCCCTTCAGGGGTTGTTTTGAACGGGGCGTATTCTTGATCTTGGGTGACCGGGGCGCAAAACACCCGCAGCCACACAATAAGTATAGCGGCTTTCCGGCCTTTTTACAAGTTCTACTCCCGTTTTTATGCATCCTTGACACCTTTCAATTGGTACGGTGGACGCTGGCGGTCACTGTCTCGCCTGTTCGGAGTCAGATGAGACGTCCGCCTCTCTATTAATAGTACGTTTTGGGGCCCTTCCCGGTTTCAATCTGTTTGAAACTAACTTGACCCGCCGAGAGTACAATGATAGTGTGCCCGGTGACGTTGGAAAAGGAGGATGCAAATGGGGTTCGACGGGATACCGGTATTTATGCTGATGTCTGGCAGCTTTTCGGAGCTGATCGCCAATACAGGGATGCTGGCAAAGACAGTCCTTGCTGTCCTGCTGGTCTTGTCGGTAGTTTCATGGACGATAATATTTGAAAAGGTGAGGTTTTTCAGGCGTGCCGGGAGACAGAGCGCAAAGTTCAATAAAGTCTTTGAAGAGGGAAGGTCGCTCCGGGCCATTGCTGAGAAGGCTCAAAAACTGCAGGATTCTCCTGAAGCCTCGCTGGTGAAAGCCTTGAGTGGTGTGGTGGAAAGTGGAGAGGTAAGGGACCCCGCGAATCTCGATAGATATATCGATTCCGGGATCGAGACGCTGGTTGCAGAATGGGAATCGTATCTGATCTTTTTGTCCACTACAGCGACAATCTCTCCGTTTCTCGGTCTTCTGGGTACCGTCTGGGGTATCATGAGTTCTTTCCTCAGCATGGGGATGAGGGGTTCGGCAAATCTTTACGTGATCGGACCGGGCATCGCCGACGCGCTGATCACGACGATCTTCGGGTTGGGTGCTGCCATTCCAGCAGTGATCGGCTATAATTACATTCTCAGGATGGTAAGAAGGAAGGAAGACGATCTAACATCGTTCGCGGTCCGGTTCAGGGTGCGTATACTCGAACGTCGGTACCAGGAACTGGAGGAACGATGATCAAAGGCCCGGTATTCGCGGGAGGACGATATGAAACGTAAACGCTACTCGGCGCTGGCCGAGATCAACATCACCAATCTCGTCGATGTGATGATGGTCCTTCTGATCGTGTTCATGCTTACCGCACCGTTCCTGCAGGCGGGGGTCCGTCTCAACCTTCCCAAGGCTGAAGCGAAAGTCATCGAAGAGCAGGAGGGCGTGACTATCTCGATCGACAGCCAAGGTGATATATTTATCGGTAAGGAAAGGGTCGCATGGCGCGATTTTGCCGCCGAACTCAGAAAGGCCCTGGATACCGAAGCGCCCCGTGTATTTCTCAGAGCAGACAAGGAAACGAAATACGGGGCGGTCATGAGAGTGATTGCTCGTGTCAAGATGATGGGAATAGAAGATCTGGGGCTCATAGCCGAACAGGAAGAAAGCGGTTGAAAGACGGGGGTCCGGGAGGATGAGGTTTTCACTTCTTATATCGGTATTAATCCATGTACTTATCATGGCAGCGCTGTTTTTCGTTGTCAGAGCTGTGCCCGACCTGAAACTTCCGAAAAAGATATATTCTGTAAAGATACTTCAGCCGATCCTGAGGAAGGCTGAACCGGAATCCCCGAAAAAAGTGGAAGTCAAGAGTGAAGTAAAGGTCAAAAAGCCGGAACTGTCTAAACCGAAGCCGAAAAAGAAAGAACAGAAGAAAAAACCCGAAGTGAAAAAAGAAGAACCGAAACAGGCCGAGGCTGAGAAACCGATGGACGTCTCGATGGAGAAGGATGTGACCTCCCTGACCTCCCTGGCGGTCGACGCACCACGTTTTCCGTTTTCCTACTATCTTTCGGCGATCGAGAGAAAGGTCTCCGGCCACTGGTTCTCTTCCGAGTCAGGTCGGGGTGAGGGATTCAGTTGCGTTGTTTATTTCAGGCTTGCCCGCAGGGGGAGCGTCAGCGACGTGAGGATAGAGCAGAGTTCCGGAAACGCGTATTTCGACCGGTCGGCCAAGAGAGCCATCAGGAGTTCTGCACCCTTTCCGCCCCTTCCGAAAGCATTTACCGAGCCATGGCTCGGAATACATTTCACCTTTATTCAGAAAGACTGACAGGTAGGGATAATGACATCGCGAGTACAGATATTTTTTCTTCGCATGGTTCTGGCTGCAATGGCCCTGAGCGTTGTCCCTGGAGCCGGCAGGACTCAGACAGACATCCACCTCAGTACTGAAAAGGCCGGTGGCGGCCGGATACCGATCGTGGTCCGCGATATCGACGCAGGCACACCTGGAGAGATGGGAGTGGCAGGTTATGTCACGAAAGTCCTCAGGCAGGATCTGTTGTTCACCGATATCTTCGAGCCCCTCCGGTTCGAGGGCGTTTCCGACACACTTGCCGGTGGCAGGACCGCTATGGCTATAGTGGAAGGGGTTCTCTCGAAAGATGGGGACCACTACATACTCGACACGAGGCTCCTCGACTATTCGAGCAGAGAGGAGATCTTTAATAAGCGATACCGGTTCGGACGTGATGTCAGAAGGACGGTGGCACACCATATCTGCGACGAGATCCTGTTTTTCCTGGTGGGGGAGAAAGGAATCGCCACGACGCGTTTGCTGTTTGCCCGGAGAGAAAATGGCGTAAAGAACCTCTACATGGTCGATTATGACGGGTACGGGGAGCGACAGGTGACAAAAGACGAACTGATCGTGTCTCCCCTGTGGCTCGATGAAAGTAGATTCGTTTTTACCTCATACCGGCGGGATAATCCCGATTGTTATCTGATCGATCTGGAAAAGAACATCCGCAGGAACATATCCCATCGCAAGGGGATGAATATCGCGGGAAGCTATAATCGGGAACTTGACGAGATCGCGATGACATTGAGCCTGAGGGGCAACAGCGAGATCTACAGGGTGAAAAGTGACGGCAGTATAGTCAAGCGACTGACGAACAACAGAGCTATCGAGATCTCGGCATCCTGGGCCCCGAACGGCAGGGAACTCGTTTTCGTTTCAGACAGGACCCGTTCTCCACAGCTGTATGTGATGGACTATTACGGAGGCAATGTGAGACGTCTGACAAGGACGGGTTCGTACAATACTTCACCTTCGTGGTCCCCGGAGGGTGACTTGATAGCATTCGTCTCGAGGGAAGGGTGGCTGTATCGGCTCAGGCTGATCTCCCCGGACGGCCTGTGGGAAGAAACAGTATTCGACGATTATTACAGTTATGAAGATCCGGTATGGGCTCCGGACGGAAGGCATATCGCGGTCAGCGTAAAATACGGAGAGACTTCGTGGATCGTCATAGTAGATATAGAGACAGGAAGAAGGAGAAAACTGGTCCGTGGGGAGTCGGCGGACTGGTCTCCGCTGGCAGGAGAATGATCTGGCCGAAGACGAGTTAATATCTTTCCGGCGACTGAATTATTTTAAAATATCTGTTTTAATTATTTGGTTTTGCCTATACACTCTGCCCCGATGTATAAAGGAGAGACTGAGATATCAGTCGAACAGGGAATAAACATGGAGGTACCCTCGCATGACCCGTTTCAACGTTCTGTTTCTCGTGCTGGTGCTGGCTCTGCTTATGATATTGCCCGCATGCGCCAAAAAAGACACTGTCGAAGTCCAGGATATCGAGCCTGCCATAGAAGAGATCGTTCCGCCGCCGCCTCCGCTCCAGGAAGAGGTTGAGGAAGTACCTGTCATTGAGGAGGTCGAACCGGTAGTCCTTGAAGATATCTTTTTCGATTACGACAAGTTCAATATCAAGGACGAATACAAAAGCATCCTCACAGCCAACGCCGAGATGCTCCTGGACAATCCTGAAGTAACTCTTCTCGTTGAAGGACATTGCGATGAAAGAGGGACGAGCGAGTATAACCTGGCTCTCGGTGAGAAAAGGGCCAAGTCCGTTCTGGATTTCCTGGTTGCCTATGGAGTGGGCGCTGACAGGCTTTCCCTGGTGAGTTACGGCGAGGAAAAACCGTTCGACAGTGGCCATGACGAACACGCGTGGGGCATGAACCGCCGTGCCCACATGGCAGTGAAACAGTAAAGAGACAGTTCTTATGAATAGATACCGTGCATGGATGATCCTGATCGTTCTCGTTTTCGCCAGTCTCAATGTTGGGTGCTGGGGGCGCAAGTTTTTCAGGGCTCCCGGAGAGACTATCGAGATCTCTGCGAAAGTGGATTCTCTGCTCAAGGAGAACATGGTCCTTCAGAGGAGGATGTATCAGGTCGAGAAGATGCTGGCCTCACAGCAGGATTATTCTCGCGGTGTCAATGCCCAGAACAAGATCGATCTTGAAGAGCTCAAGGACCAGATCAACGCTCTGACTCAGTCTGTCGGAGAAAGCGGATCACCTGTCCGGAGTTGGACTCCAGAAAGTTCCAGCGCCGGGACAAGAGTGTTTGAGGATACGGCTTCATCAGTGGATTCTCTCCCTGTATCCGGTGATGAAGCCGGAGTCCCTCCCGATCCAGGACTTGTGGCGGGCCGGCCGGTGGTTGAAGAAAATGATGCGATGCCGTCACCCGAGGAGATCCACAGGCAGATCTATCTGGATTTCAGCCGGATGGAGTATTCGGTGGCTCTCGATGAATCGGAGATGTTTCTGGACCGTTACGGAAGCCACCCTCTCGGTGAAGAAGTCAGGTTTATCCGTGGGGAATGTTTCATGGAACTGGGCCAGTATTTTGACGCGTTAAAGGAGTTTTCCGCCATTCTCCAGCAATATCCAGGGGGGCGGAGAAAGCCTTCAGCGCTTCTGAGGATGGCCATATCCTATGAAGAGATCGGAGACAGGGACCTCGCTGTGGGTGTGGCAAGACGGTTGGTCAGGGAACATCCGGGCAGCGAAGAATCATCCGAGGCGAGAGAAAGATTCAGCGACCTGCTGGATGAATGATCGTCGGATTCGTGATGGCTGCCTTCCCCGGTAAGACTCATCTTTAACGAAGCAGCCACTGGAAGGTCGTGACTGCAGAGTGGAATTGACTGGGAATCTGATACTGGCTGTATCCGTTATAATCCTCCTATTTCTTTCAGCGTTTTTCTCAGGATCAGAGACGGCACTCTTTTCTCTGTCCCGCTTGTCTGTTTCCGGGATGATCGATGGTGGCGTACGCCGACGTCGAGTGTCGGAACTTCTTGAGAAGCCACGGATGCTTCTGGTGACTATCCTTTTCGGTAACCTTCTCGTCAATATAGCCAGTACAAGCGCCGTAACGGCTCTCGCGATAAAGCTGTTCGGTGAGAGGGGGCTGGGCTATTCGATGGTGCTCATGACCTTCCTGATTCTTATCTTTGGGGAGATTACACCGAAAAGCCTCGCTTTGAAGCATGGACCTGTTCTGGCACCGATGTTAGCCGGTCCCTTGAAACTGTTGATGTGGCTGTTCTGGCCGGTGAGGATCGTACTTGGATGGATCGCCGATTCCACGGTAAACAGAAGCAAGAAGCTGTTCGGTGAGAGTCACGAAAGATATGAATCGAGCGAGCTCGCTACTGCAGTAGAGATGGGCCATATCGATGGTGTATTTGACGAGTTCGAGAAGGATGTCCTGGTTAATTTTTTCCATTTCACAAAGAGGGGCCTGAGCGAGATATTGACTCCCAGAGTCGAAGTGTTTTCGCTGGATGCCGATACAGGGCTGCAGGACGCGATAATCCAGGTCAGGGCAAAAGGGTATTCGAGAATCCCGCTTTTTGAGGATTCGGCAGAAAATATTGTAGGGATACTCAACGCCCGGGATATGCTGGGGCATGATCGTGATGAGAAGATAATTGTCCGGGATCTGATGAAGCCGGTAACATTTGTTCCCGAGACAAAAAAGGTCCGTGATCTGTTGGGAGAACTCCTGTCGTTAAGGGAGCATGTCGCCATCGCCGTGGATGAGCATGGATCGTTTGAAGGGATTGTGACTCTTGAGGATATCCTGGAAGATATTTTCGGCGAGATCCGTGACAGGCTGGAGCCCAGAGTAGACGAGTTCAATCTCATCGACAACGACAGGATAGTAGTCGAAGGCGCAATGAAACTGGAGGACCTCAACGACAGGTTCGGAACGATGCTCGATTCATTGGAAGTCGAGACGATAGGTGGATATCTGATCGAGCATGCCGGCAGGATACCCAGAGAAGGAGAGGTGTTCAGGGTAGGTGAACTGAGATTCCTGATCCTGTCGGCAGAACCGGTAAGGATCAACAAGGTGAAGATCGAGAGACAGAAGAATATGGAGGACCGTGATGAGCACGATTAATACAATCATCATCATAATCGTCACTATCCTTCTGTCGGCGTTTTTCTCAGGATCAGAGACGGCACTTATATCCTGCAGCAGGATCCGGATGCGAAATCTGGCGAAACATGGTTCCCGAAGGGCGCGTATGGTCGAACGCTTCCTCGAGTCCCCCGAACAGTTTTTCAGCATAGTACTCGTCGGTACAAACCTGGCTGTAATCATCTGTACAGCTACAGCGACCGCGCTTGCAATCGAGAATTTCGGGCAGGCGGGGGTCCTTATCGCCACACTGGTGATGACCCCTTTGCTTCTTGTCTTCGGAGAAGTCGTTCCCAAGGCCGTCTATCTATATCACGCGGATCGGATCGCGATGGCTGTAGCTCCTCTGCTGAAAATCATGTTCTACATTCTGTGGCCGTTAGTGATCCCCGTGACATGGCTTGCCCGATTACTGACAGGAACCTCGGATGAAGAGGAGAGAAAACTCAATATCATCTCCACGCGGGAAGAACTCATATTTTTGTACAACAGGGGCAGAGATGAGGGTTCCCGGGAGAAGCTCGAGACGAGGATGATCGACAGGATGTTCAAGTTCCGGATCGTCCGGGTCGGAGACCTGATGGTTCCGATGGCCGATGTAGTATCGTTTTCGGTGGAATCCTCGATCGACGAGATAGTGGCTGGAGTGGACAACCATTCCTGGTCACGATTTCCGATCGTCTCGCCTGAAAATGGGAGAGTGGCAGGAATAATCTCGACATTCGACCTTCTGGGACTGGATGGCGGCGAGATGCTGTCTTCGGTGATGCATAAGCCATTCGTTTCACGGGAGGATGAATTCGCAGAGAGGCTTCTGATAAGCATGAAGGAAGATCCTCTGCACCTGGCAGTAGTAGAGGATGATGACGGGAACCCCCTCGGCATAGTGACACTTGAGGATATTCTTGAAAATATCATCGGTGACATAGCTACCTGAAAAAACTCATAAAGATATTGCCGGTAAATCCGAAATTAAGTGAGTAGGCCGGACGATTCGCTGTAGGATCATACTATTCTGATAAGGAGTCCATAAGATGACTGTCATAGATCTGTCCAGAGTTATCGGCAGTATCAACCAGATACCTCCTCTGCCAGCTGCAGCTACCAGACTTATCAGTACGGTCTCCAATCCTGATCACGCACTGGGGGACGTAATCAGGATAGTCGAGAATGATTCGACCATCACTGCTTATGTCCTGAAAGTGGCGAATTCCGCGTTTTCGGCCCAGAGAGAGTATGTCTCCTCGGTGAAGGACGCTATATTGCTTCTCGGTGAAAATATGGTCATAAGCGCCGCTTTGCGGGTCTGCGCCTCCGGTTTGTTTGGGAAATCTCTTGATGGATATGAGGCAGACAGCTGGTCGATGTGGAAGCATAGTATGGGGACGGCGGTAGCCGCAAAATATATCAACGCTTTCATCAAGGACGGGGATTATTCTGATGTCGTGTATACAGCAGGAATCATGCATGATATAGGGAAAGTAGTCATCTCGGATTTTTTATCCGGCAAGCCCGGAGAGATCAAGTTGATTCTTGAGGAGTCCGGCCAGAAAGATTTTCTGTACGGAGAGAGAGAGGTCCTGGGGACCGATCATTGTGAGGTCGGTGGCCTTCTGGGCGAGAAGTGGAATTTCCCTGAGTCGATAATATCGGTGTTGCGTTATCACCACCATCCTGCTGAATCACCGGAACAGTGGAAACCTCTGGTCCATATCGTCCAGCTTGCCGATGCGGTGGCGATGATGTGTGGGGCGTCGACGGGGAACGACTGCCTTCAGTACGAGATCGACAAGGGACACATGAACTATCTCGACATCTCCGAACAGGACATGGAAAAGATCATGAGGACCACAGAAACCGAAGTGGAGACCCTCATGGGACTCATGTCCGACGACACAGAGTATAAACAGGATCAAAAGGACGATCCCAGCTGACCTGCCTGTGATATTACTCCAGCGTTCCGATCTCTTTTTCGACTTCCTCAAGGATCTCACAGGACTTTACAAGTTCTTTCATCGCTGTATGATCGGGGTAGAGAGGCCTGTCGATATCGAGGAACTCGACGTGGCGGCGAACCACTTCTTTTGCCTTTGCCACACCCTTGCCGAAATTGAACTCTCGGAAATCAAGAGCCTGCGCCGCAGCCATGAACTCGATGCCCAGAACGCCGAATGCGTTGTCGAGGATCTGGAAGTTCTTGATGGCGGTGTTCATTCCCATCGAGACGAAATCTTCCTGGTCGGCGGCTGCCGGTATCGACTGTATTGATGCCGGGGCCGACAGGATCCGCTGCTCCACGATCTGCATGTCAGCCGTGTACTGGCTCAGCATAAGGCCGGAGAACATTCCTGCGCCTTTGGTAAGAAAAGCAGGAAGGCCTACGCTGAGAGCCGGATTGTTCAGCCTGTTCATTCTTCTTTCAGACATGACACTGACCATCGTGATCGCTGCTCCGATCATATCCATAGGCAGGGAGACCGGAGTTCCCTGGAAGTTCGCGCCCGAAAGGTGGATATTTTCCTCGGGGAAGAATATCGGGTTGTCGCCAACGCCGTTCAGCTCGATCTCGACCTGTGACCTCGCATAGGCGAGGGCGTCGTGGACCGCGCCTATGACCTGTGGAGTCGACCGCATCGAGTATGCGTCCTGGACCTTGCATTTGATCTTGCCTTCCACAAGGTCTCCGCCTGTGACCAGTTTTCTGATGGCGGCGGCCGATCTCTGGGCGCCCTTGAATCCACGGATCTTGTGAAGCTGCGGGCTGTACGGTTTCATGTTGGCCTTGAGAGCCTCCAGCGACATCGAGGCAGCTATTTCAGCCTGCTTCAGCCATCTGTTCGAGTCGTAAATCATGATTGCGCTCATCGCCGTCAACAGGTTTGAACCGTTGATCGTCGCAAGTCCGTCTCTTGCGAGGAGACCGGGGATCGGTATTCCCGCCCTGTCCAGAGCTTCCTTGCCGGCAAGCAGTTCGCCCTTGTAAAAGGCTTTACCCTCGCCCATCATGAGCAGGGCGATCTGTGACATCGGAGCCAGGTCCCCGGATGCACCGACCGAGCCTTTCTGGCATACAAAGGGAGTGACTCCCTTGTTCAGCATGTCGATCAAAGTCTGTGTTATCACCGGACGGTTGCCGGAATTGCCGTGGGCGTGGACGTTGGCGCGGGATACCATCGCCCCGCGGACGTATTCTTCAGGGGCAGGATCGCCTATGCCTGCCGCGTGGTTGTATATGAGGTATTTCTGGAAATCCTTGATCTGGTCGTCGTCGAGGACGACTTCGGAGAACTCACCGATCCCGGTGTTGACACCGTACATGATCACGTTCGCTTCTATCTTCTCCTCAAGCATCGTCCGGCATTTTTTGATTCGCTCGACCGCTTCAGGCGCGAGCTCGACTTTCTCGTGATGCCTTGCTACTTTGACAAGCTTTTCAATCGTCAGTCCGGATCCGTCAAGGATGATCGCCACAGTGAACCCCCTGGTAAAGATATCATCTTTTCATGCCACACTTCAAATCAGCTTATACGGCCATGACCCTGCAGTCCCGGGCCTGTTTTGACAATGATCATGACCGACCCTTCGACTTTTCTATATATCATTTCATCATGATTAAGGCAAGACTCAAAACTGAGGTCGCCCAAGCCTGGCAGGGACACGAATCAAAACATTCAGAAGGCCTTGATCAAAGAGAAGACCAGCAGGATAATCGCGAAGATGTTGATGATAGTCGCTGTCCTGCATATAGACTCGGTCTTCCGCCCGGAAGGGTCGATGAGGTTGAGGATTCGGGGAGCCTTGAGGAAGTTGGAGAGGCCGAGGAGCAGGAATGACGTTGCCCAGAGGGGTATCCCGGCGATGACCAGCATCTTCCGGAACATCGCTATGATACCGAGGAGTGAAAAGACGATTCCCCAGAAGAAATATCCTCCACTTTTTTCTGTCGGCTGGTCCTGTTTGTTTTCTGCGTCCATCCCACAAGATATTGTTTCAGGGCTGGCAAATCAATCGCATTCCGATTGCATCACATTCCGGTTGCACCTTATTCAAGGCGCAGCGAGTTGCCAGGTTCCTCGCATATACGGTAGAAATTGCAGAATCGGCATCTGGATGACACACTCTTCGGAAATGTATCAATCCCTTTTGCCTCATTTCTCTGTATATCTTCATCCACGAGGACTTCCGAGAGTTTCTTTATTCCCGCACGGATATGGTCCCGGAAGATGTCGATATTGTCGTCGTCTATCCTGTGCAGGATCTCATGGCCTCCATCGAGGAGATTGACTTCGTGGAGCCGAATAGATTCCAGTGGTTCCCTCATGACAGCCGAGGCATAATATCCATATACGCCGAGTTGTACGCCTGTCCTTGCTTTATGGTCGTTGGTCGATCTGCCCACGGTGCTGAACGTTTTCCAGTCTACGATATCGAAGGTGCCGTCGAGTCCCCTGTAGATAAAATCAGTCTTGGCGAACACCCGGGCGCCGTCGAAATCGAATACCTGGGCGAACTCCGCAAGATCGATGTTTTCGATTATCCAGTATCGCGAGTCGGTCTTTGCGATCTCCTGCAGGATCGGACTTTCCAGCAGTCCTCTGATTCCTTCCCGGCATTCCTCTATCGTCTTTTCGATCTTTTCGTCCGGGATGGGTCGGTCATACTCGTGCTCGAACAGTGCCAGCCAGTCTATGTTCAGATGATCGCCGCGTTTTTTAGGCTCTGTGAGATAAGCCCTGGAGGATGAGAATCTCATCTGGCTGTGAAAACGCTTCTCAATATAATCAGTGACATCGCCGGACTCCGGGATCGTTCCCTTTTTCCTCAGTGAGGCGAGTACTTTTGTCGCTACATAGTGTACTAGCTGGCCACGCCATAGCGGGAGGGACATCAGCCGTTTCAGTTTGAATGCTTCGCGGCAGATAGAGGAAGAGGAGGCGTACCAGCCTCCCCAACTCAGATAATAATGAAAGTAATAACTCCGAAGACAGGTCTCGAAAAGCGATTCTCTCGATATCGACCAACCAAACCTGTTATTTATAGCCATAATCTCTTAATGCTCCGGTCGATGCTGTCCAGAATCTGATCCAGGCAGGATCTGACCATTACTTATCGAAGATTCCCCGGTACAATCTGTTTTCGAGCCGGTAGCCTTCGAATTCGTAATCGAACTTCATGGTCTGCTTGCCTCGCAGTGCGACATCCCTGTTGGTATACATGTATAAATGATACTTGCCGCCGGCTTTCTGCTGAGCGAGTTTCTTGTATTCGTCCCATCTGAACAGCCAGATCCGAAGTGTGCTGATATCGACGCAGGCGATATAGTCGGCCGGGTTGTCGAGTGGTACCCACCAGTCCAGTGCCATCTTTCCCTTGCCTCCTGCCCTTTTTGGCTGAAGGTTTGTCGTGACCAGTATTTTCCAGAGGCGCCTGGGTCTGACCAGTTCCACTTCCAGGTCATAACCTTTTCCCGTTAATTCGCACGGAATCCCATGACTCAGCAGCATGGAGCTGACGAACAGCTTCCCACTGACTCCGATCATGCTTTTCGGTATCTCTGCCATTTTATCCTCCTTCCAGGATGACGAGGGCATGTGCCATATCCCCGTCGTGTGTGAGGCTCAAGTGACAGAAAGCGACATTCCGCTGCTTCAGGGCATCTTTCACCCTATCTGATAATAAAAAAGCGGGTTTGCCCTTATTCCCCCGGACAACGCCTACTTCTTTCAGGGAGAGACCTGTACCCCAGCCTGTACCAAGGGCCTTGAAAAAAGCCTCCCTGGCCGCGAATCTCGCAGCAAAGAAATGGGCACTATCCATGCGTTTCAAGCCTTCCTCGATTTCATCCCCCGTGAAGACCTTGTGCAGAAAGCGCTTTCCGTATTTATCGATCAATCCCGATATTCTCGGGATAAAAACCATATCTGTTCCAATTCCGAATATCATAGGGTTCTGTTTTATTCCTTCCCATCGAGCAGGTTGGAGAGTCCGATCAATTCATATTGCAGTCAGCGATATTTGCAGGTAGAATGACCATACCATTTTTATGAATTTAGTTAAATACAAATATGTAAATATTTTTTGACAGGAATCAGATATGCCGAAGTATGAATATCCTCTATACAGGCCTCCAAGTGAAGCTCAATCTCTTATTTTTCAAGTGGCATTGGGATGTTCGCATAACAGGTGCCTCTTCTGTTACATGTATAAGGAAAAGCAGTTCCGGGTGAGACCATGGAGTGAGTTAAGTGATGAGATCGACGATGCGGCTGTCAATTATCCCGGGACCAGGAAGGTTTTTCTGGCAGATGGCGACGCGTTCGCCCTTTCCAGCGATAAACTGGCGCAGATACTCGATCATATCAGAGACAGCTTTCCCATGCTTCAGAGAGTGACCGCCTATGCTAATCCAGCAAATCTTATCGCGAAATCTGTTGAGGAAATGACAATGCTCAGGGAGAAGGGCTTGACGATCCTGTACTATGGTGTCGAATCTGGCGATCCAGAGGTGTTGGGGAAGATCGACAAGGGTGCTACGCCTGATGAGATGGCCGAAGGGTGTATCAAGGCGACGGAGGCAGGCCTGAAGCTTTCAGTCACTGTTATACTGGGACTTGCGGGACGATCCGGCAGCGAAAACCACGCGCGGAAGACAGCCACGCTGATCAACCGGATCCAGCCGAGATATCTCAGTGCCCTCACATTGATGCTCGGCCATCATGAAGATGAATATCTTGCCGGAATGGGAGACGGGTTCGAATTCAACGATGCAATAGATGATATCAGGGAGCTGAGGATGTTTATCGAAGGCCTTGATAACGACAGGTGTATTTTCAGGAGCAACCATGCTTCCAATTATCTGGCACTGGCGGGCAATCTCCAGAAGGACAAGAAAGCTCTTCTGGCTACGATAGACACGGCTCTCGACAAACCTGAATCATATCTCCGGGATGAGTGGATGAGGGGGCTCTGAGTTTCTGCGCGGTGTTATCTCGATGACAGGATCTTTCGGAACCACGAGTCGGAGATATATGTGTCGTATTCGACTTTTTCCCCACCCCAGCTTTCTTTGTAGTCAATCAGGCTTTGTGCGTACCTGGGGGACGATCCGAGGTTTATCTTTTTTATTCCCGCTTTATTTCCCATCTGGATGCCATCGAACATCAGGACATGGTTGGGTTTGAGGTGTCTGTACTCGTAATCGGACACCACCTGCCAGCTGAACAGAGTGTCATGATAGATGAATTTGATGCTCGATCCGATCATCCGGTCTTTGTACACAAGGCTTTTCCAGTAAAGGATGTCCGTTCCACCGAGGTGCTTGAGAATGCTGTTGAAGAAATGCCTGCTGTACAGGGGCCTTATCGATCCGTGTCTTTTCTCGGTCATCTCGTAGATCTTGTAGAATTCCTTTACATGTTCCTTCGTTGAGATCTCGACCAGACTGGTGTCGGCTTTTAATCCAGAGCGTATATGCCGCCCGACACTCTTTCTGCTCGGAAAGTGGGGGCCGTTTCCGTTGAGTTTGATGATATGAGTGAAAGATTCCGTGTGACTGAGGAAAGGTTCGCTCAATCTGGAAAAATTCCTGTTAAAATCAGTTATCGCTATTCTGGAGAATCGACCCTTCTTGAGATATATTACGAGGTGAACGTAGAATTCGTCTCTTTGAGTATCATCGGTCCCTTCAGCCATAACGACTTCTCCATATGTGCCGTATGGCATGGAGTAGAATGATCTCATGCCGAATTTTTTTGTGATCACTGCGGGCATTCCGGCCACCAGACGGTCGTTTTCATATCCGCAGAGGAATTCCGCATGAGCTCCTGGAGAGAGTCCGTCTACACATGTATCGATCCATTGGTGACTGTGGAAAAAGGAACTGGTGCAAGTCAACTTTTCCCACTCATCAATGTTGAGATTTTTTCGGTCGATTATCCTGAAATCCATTATATCTCCGGGAATGTCTTCGGGTGTACAAACCGGGCCGCGCTGAATTCTGCTATGATTATATGTAATCTTGCTGCGCCTGATTCCTGTCAAGCGAATCTAATATATAGGTGAATTATAGTCAATACCTTAAGGTAATGTAGCTTTTATACATGCCACTGGGATCTGTATTCGGTCTGCTGGGGCTTGTTTTCAATCCATACCTTTGAGAAATACCTCCGAAACATGTCTTCATGACAGCCTTCCGGACATCTGCTTCGAACATTCCCTCCCCAATCATCCCCTCTTCGAATGTTCCTTCTTCAAATGTCCATCTATTTTCTTTTTCCCAAAGTCTTTGACAGCCTTGTGCTGATTGTGACGTC